>NZ_CAXSWZ010000029.1:0-39522 GCF_964241245.1 Allofournierella massiliensis | reverse complement strand
ATGGAGAGGAAATCTTCTTCCTTTTTCTCTGTTCTTTTACTTTTCATGCAAAAAACCTGCTCTGGCTTGATTGTCACAGCAGGTTTTTCTACAAGCTGAGCCTGCTTCGGCATTTGCCGAGGCAGGCTTTTTTCATGCGCAAACGTAAAACCGCTCATCAGGCGGATGGCCGTCTTTAACGGCGGTTTTCCAGCGGAATGTATTCCCGGCGGGGCTGCACCGCCATGTAGGCCGGGCGGATGATCTTGCCCATGTTGATCAGCTCCTCCATGCGGTGGGCGCTCCAGCCCGCCACACGGCCCATGGCAAACAGCGGGGTGAACAGCTCGGTGGGCAGGCCCAGCATCCGGTACACAAAGCCGCTGTAAAAGTCCACGTTGGCGGAAACGCCCTTGTAGATGCGGCGCTTCTCCGCAATGACCTGCGGCGCCAGCCGCTCCACGGCCGCATACAGCGCATATTCCCTGTGCAGGCCCTTTTCGTCGCTCAGCCGCTCCACAAAGCTGCGCAGAATCTGGGCGCGGGGATCGCTGACCGAATAGACCGCGTGCCCCATGCCATAGATCAGGCCGCTTTTGTCGAACCGCTCGCCTGCCAGCAGACCGGCCAGATAGTCCTTGATGGCATCCTCGTCCTCCCAGTCGGTGAGGTTTGCCTCCATGTCCTCGAACATGCGCACCACCTTGATGTTTGCACCGCCGTGGCGGGGGCCCTTCAGGCTGGCCAGCGCCGCTGCCATGCAGCTGTAGGTATCGGTGCCGGAGCTGGTGACCACATGGGTGGTGAAGGTGGAGTTGTTGCCGCCGCCGTGTTCGGCGTGCAGCACCAGGCACAGATCCAGAATCCGGGCCTCCAGCGGGGTGTACTGGCCGTCCGGCCGGAGAAGGGTGAGAATGTTCTCTGCGGTGGAAAGCTCAGGCCGGGGGGTGTGGATGTAAAGACTCTTGCCATTTAAATAGTAATTATAGGCCTGGTAGCCGTAGACCGCGATCAGCGGGAAGATGGCGATCATGTCGATGCACTGACGGATCACGTTGGGCAGGCTGATGTCGTCCGGCCGCTCGTCGTAGCTGGCCATGGTGAGCACACAGCGGGCCAGGGTGTTCATCATGTCCGGGCTGGGGGCCTTCAGAATCACATCCCGCACAAAGTTGGTGGGCAGGCTGCGATAAAAGGCCAGCTGGCGGTTGAACTGCTCCAGCTGGGCGGCATCCGGCAGCTGGCCGAACATGAGCAGATAGGCGGTCTCCTCAAACCCGAAGCGGCCGTCGGAAAGGAAGCCGTCGGTCAGCTCCTGGATGGAGTAGCCCCGGTAATACAGCTCGCCCGGGCAGGGCTGCTGTTCGCCATTCACCGTTTTGCTGCTGATGATCTCGCTGATCTCGGTGAGCCCGGCCAGCACGCCGGTACCGTCCAGATCGCGCAGGCCGCGCTTGACGTTGTAGCGGAGGTAGTCGTCCCGGTTGATCTGGCTGTTGGCCAGGCAGACCTGTGCCAGCCGTTCGATGGCGGGGGTAACCCGGGAGTATTCGGAAATTTCGGCCATTGTGGTATGCCTCCTTTGCGTGGGATGGGGGCCGCCGCCGGGGCGGGGGCAAAACCCTATTTATCTAGTATAGCATAAAAGTAGCGTGGTGAATAGACCGAAGCGGAAAGCTGAGGGAAGAGGCTCGAAAAAAAGAAAAAATTTTTTTCAAAAAGGGGTTGATTTTTCTGAAAACGCTTGGTATAATAATCAAGCACTCAGCGATGAGGCAAAACTGAATAACTGATATGTGGGAGTGTTCCCGAGCGGCCAATGGGGGCAGACTGTAAATCTGTTGCATTTTTGCTTCGGTGGTTCGAATCCACCCGCTCCCACCAACAAAAAGCCTTGCAGAATCTCGATTCTGCAAGGCTTTTTGCTTTCTGGACCACGTTTTGGACCACACTTCCGGTGGAATCCTTCATGGCGTCAGATAGCGCCCCAGAATCTGATCAACTTCATTTGCAATACGGGAGTCGTCATCGGTGAGTTTGTGCGCGTATACGCCGCGCGTGTCCATGCTGGCAGATTGACCGCACAATCGGCGCAGATCACCCTCACGAAGGTTTTGTGCCAGGGAAATAAAGGTGTGGCGCATTTCGTAGCAGCTGATGGCTGTAATGCCGTTTGAACGTGCGTAGGACTTCCATTGATGATAGCGGCTCTGTTGATTCAAAGCGGGAAATAGAGGGCTGTCAGGCGTTGTGGGCATGCCCAGGGAATGGAGCAGGGACAGCTGCTGATCGATGAGGATTCGGGCGAATGTATTGAGACCAAAGGTGCGGCGCGCATTCTGATTTTTGCCCTTTGTCTTTTCTCCGTAGCGATTGATGGCCCGCTGAATATGAAGCTTATCGCCGTCAATATCGCCGATATGAAGGCCCATCAGTTCGCCGGGGCGCAGCCCGGTGACCACTGCAAATCGATAGGCATAAATCTGATCATCAAAAACACGCTCACCACGCACAAGACGTGTATCCACACGAAAAAGGGTTTGAAGCTCTTCCGGTTGAAGAATTTCCTTTTCCTGCTTCTCAGCGCAGGTACGCACCTCCAGACCTTCCAGAACCAGATCGGTAAAGTCGTTGATGCGGCACCACTTGACGAATTGTTGCTCGGTGTTGCGAAGGCCTCGGAGCGTTTTCAGACTGAGTGGACCCTTGGGCGGGCGTGTGGGATGTGGCTGTAAACATCCTTTTTGTGCGGAGAGATTCAGGACCCGCTGCAGATGTCCTTCGTTCAGACGGGAAATTTTCAGGTTCCCGCAGACAGGCAGGATATAGTTCCTGCCGAACTTTCGGGTTTGCTCCAGTGTACTGGTGCCAACACGTTTTTCTTCCTGCAGGTACAAAAGGAAACTGTCCCACAATTCCGATACCAGGGGATCACAATTTTCATAGGAAAGGCCGGCGCTTCGTTTCCAGCTGTCAGCTTTCCGTTCGGCTTCCTTTTTCCCTCGCAAGCCGGGAACGGTACTGTAGAAGGTTTTTCGTTCCCCATTCCGCTGTGCGTTTACCCGCCAGCGCTTTCGGCCCGGTTCCCACCGGGCCTCTACTTTTTTCGTTTGCATTGCAGTACTCCTCATTTGGAACAGGCACGGCCAGGAGTGCGGCTGGGATAGTTCTCCTGGGCAAAGAAGTACCAGTAGTAGTCCGATTCCTGAATGCTCAGGCGAGCGGCCATTCGATTGATTTCATTCACACGGAAGAAGCTGCGCCCAGCCATTCGATCTGTCATGGTGGCATCCGCAATACCGGCAATTTCAGCCAGCTCCTTCTGGTTGATGTTCTCCCGGATCATCCGGCACCGCAATTCGGCAAAAGTTTTCTGCGTACGCATGATTGAATCTCCTTTCATTATCAAAAAAGTTAATTACAATGTAGAGTATAATTAACGAAAAAGATAATGTCAATAGGGAGAGATTCACTTAAATGTTAATTTTCTGTTGCGGAATGGGGCAATATGCAATAGAATAGAAGAGAGACAACGAGAGAAGGGGGATAAGACGTGAACATTGGAGAAAAAATACGCAGGATTCGCTCTTTTCGCGGAATGACACAAAAAGAATTGGGTATTGCCCTGGGGCTAAAAGGCGATCCTCAGACGCGAATTGCGCAATATGAGACGGGTTATCGGGTTCCCAAGCGGGATCTGATTCTGCGAATGGCAGAGGTGCTGGATGTTTGCGTGTATGCCCTGGATTCAGAGAATGAAGGCAGTTCGACGGTGATGATTGAAATGCTTTTCTGGGCAGACGTGGAGTCGCCGTCGATCTTAACGCTGGCAACGGCCAAGCGGAATGACAAGAAATATAATTCTGTGATGGGATATGAGATCGAATACACAGATAATGATGACTGGATGCCGCGGGAACCCACCATGCTGTGGTTCAATCATGTCATTGTGAATGATGCGCTCAGGGAGTGGGCGATCCGTCAGCAGGAATTGCGGGATAAGATCATTACGCGGGACGAGTATTTTGAATGGAAGCTCCAGTGGCCCTATTCCTGCGATGACTGTGGCCGCGTGGAGCCGGTGAAGAAGTGGAGAGGAACAACGGGTCGGTTGTGGAGAAATAGTGATTCGATGAGATGAACATATAAAGTTAATATATTTTAGCTGGCACAGCTACTAGCTATAGTTCGCTATATGTGGATAATAGCATGGGATGATCAGAGTTGTGTGTGCTGCTTTCTAGGAAAAATCCGAACTGTTTCTTTACAGAAATCAGTTCGGATTTTTATTTTAGCGAAAATTAAAGTGATGCGTTGTTTCAAAAAGTAACCTTCTGAATGTCACGGATTTGACATTTTTGACCTTTTTGTTGTTTATTCTGTTTAAAAATTTGGTTATGATGATATGCACATAAGGTGCGATGAAAAAGGTTAAAGAAGAAAGACCGGTATTGTCGCAGCAGCCAAACTAAAAACAATAAACAAACAAGGAGGAATGGCTTTGCAACGTCCATGTTTTATTGATGAAGATGCCAGCTTTGTAATGGAGTGCCCGGAGGAAATCAGTCAGCTATATTTTCCGTTGGCATCGGAGACCGGTCTGAAAAGTTGTGTGTCGCCAGATTTGGGCGGTGATGCAAAGCTGTGCCAGGAAACTTTTTTACTGGAACCGGTTAGCGTCGAAAATCTGCATAATAACCGTTCCACACGGAATTTTTGGATGGTTGATTCCGACGGTGTTGCGGTTTCTCTGACAGGAGCTTCAGCAATGCAGCAGGCAACTCGGTTTACGCCGAATCAGGATAGCAGCCGACTGACGGCAGGTCTGATGTGGCATACGCTGGAGCGTACGGTATGTAGTATAGGCGTTCATGCAAAGATGACCAGCTTTGTGCCGGTACAGGATAATGTGGAGATTCTGTCGGTGACGGTAAAGAACTATACGGAGAAGACTCGCCGGTATGTTCCGTATGCTGCGATTCCATTGTATGGGCGCAGTGCGGACAATCTTCGGGACCACAGGAATGTGACGTCGATGCTTCATCGAATCCACACAACAGAGCATGGTGTTCTGGTTTGCCCGACGATGTCGTTTGATGAACGGGGCCACAGACCGAATCATAAGGTCTATTATGTGTTGGGATATCAGGAGAATGGTCAGAAGCCGGAAGCGTTCTATCCCACGGTTGAGGAATTCATCGGAGAAGGCGGAACTTTTACCCGTCCCCGTGCTGTATGCGAGGCCTATCTGGGCGTTCCCGCGGGCACTTCCCGTGCAGGACGCGAGGCGATGGGCGCTTTCCGCTTCCCTGCAATCGAGCTGGCTCCTGGGGAAAGCTGCCGGTTTGTGCTGCTTCTTGGGGTAGAAGATAGTAGTGCAGATGTTGATGCGATTTTCACCCGGTATAATTCCGTTGCAAAAATCGATCAAGTGCTTGAGCAGACGAAGCGCTACTGGAAGCAAAAGGTTAATGTGGCCTTTTCTACCAATAATGCTGACAGAGACCGGCTGATGAAGTGGATCTGTTTCCAGCCCTATCTGCGGCGGCTATTTGGCTGTTCGTTTTTGCCGCATCACGATTATGGCCGCGGCGGCCGGGGCTGGCGCGACCTGTGGCAGGACTGTTTGTCACTTTTGCTGATGGAACCCGGTCAGGTAGGGCAGATGATCGAAGCCAATTACGGTGGTGTTCGTGTGGATGGTACGAATGCTACGATCATCGGTGCGGGCGATGGTAATTTTATTGCAGACCGCAACGGTATTGCCCGAGTATGGATGGACCATGCGCTGTGGCCTCAGATGACCACAAAGTTGTATATTGACCAAACCGGCGGCAGCGGGATACTGGAACGTGTAGCCCCCTATTTCAAGGACCCTCAGGCGATGCGTGGGAATGGAATCGATGATACATGGACCCCGGATGAGGGCAATTGGCAACGTACAGCAGCGGGCGAGATCTACCAAGGGACAATTCTGGAGCATCTGCTGGTGGAGCAACTGACTGCATTTTATGATGTGGGCGAGCATAATCTGTACCGTTTGCGCGGTGCGGACTGGAACGACGCACTGGATATGGCGGCGGAACGGGGCGAGAGCGTTGCGTTTACCTGTGCGTATGCGGGGAATCTGCGCGAGCTGGCGGAAATGATTCAGACAATGGATAAAGCATGCCCTGGGCGTGAGATTGAATTGCTGGAGGAGCTGGCGATCCTGCTGGGCGGAGAGAAGCAGGATTATGACGATATTCAGAGCAAGCAGGAGCGGCTGAAAGATTATCTGGATCGCTGTCGGTTCACGGTGAGCGGACAGAGAATGCGGGTCAAGCTATCCGATCTGGCGGAAGATCTGCAGCGGCGCGCAGATTGGCTGACGGAGCATTTGCGCCGGCAGGAATGGATCGATCATGGAGAAGAGGGCTGGTTTAACAGCTACTACGACAACGACGGACAGGCTGTGGAGGGGATCTTCCCCTCGGGGGTCCGCATGATGCTCACTGGTCAGGTGTTTGCGATCATGGGAAAGGTTGCAGACGACGGGCAGATCAAGCAGATCACCCGGAGTGCAGATCATTACCTCTATCGTCCTGAGATCGGCGGATACCGGCTGAACACAGATTTTAACGAGCTGAAATTTAATTTGGGGCGTATGTTTGGATTTGCGTATGGCGAGAAGGAGAACGGGGCTGTTTTTTCGCATATGGCGGTTATGTATGCGAATGCGCTTTATCGCCGCGGTTTTGCAAAAGAGGGCTGGAAGGTTCTCAAAGCTCTGGCGGATGCAGCGCTTCACTTTGAAAGCAGCCGGATTTATCCGGGCATTCCCGAATATTTTTCTGCAGATGGCCGGGGAATGTACAACTATCTGACTGGTGCGGCCAGCTGGTTCATGCTGACGATGATCACCCAGGTGTTTGGCGTAAGAGGCCAGGAGGGTAATCTGCTTCTGGAGCCGAGATTGACCGCTGAGCAGTTTGACCAGAACGGTACAGCGCAGGTGAGCCTGCAGTTCGCAGGATGCCCCTTGACAATTCGTTATCACAATGCGGAGGGCAAGGAATACGGCGAGTATGGGATCGCTTCGGCGTGTTGCGGCGAACAGATGTTGACGCAGGATATGCAGGGAAGGATCGTGGTGCCCCGGGAACAGATCGAACGGCTTGGAGCAGCAGGCGGCGTGATCGATGTGAAACTTGTTTAAAAACGAAGGATGGGATTTCAGATGAAGTATGGATATTTTGATGATTTGCAGCGGGAATATGTAGTGCAGCGGCCGGATACGCCTGCACCCTGGGTAAACTACCTTGGGTCTCCGGAATACGGTGCGATCGTTTCCAATAATGCGGGTGGCTACAGCTTTGCAAAATCCGGCGCAAACGGGCGGATCCTGCGGTATGTGTTCAACCAGTTTGATCAGCCGGGCCGTTATCTCTATCTGCGAGATAACGCCAGCGGGGATTTCTGGTCTGCTTCGTGGCAGCCTGTGGGCAAAGACCTGAAGGAATACCGCTGCGAGTGCCGCCATGGCATGGGCTACACCCGGATGCTGGCCGAATACAGCGGGATTCAGTCAGAGGCGGTGTACTATGTGCCGAAGGACAGTGCGCATGAGGTGTGGGAGCTGACGGTGACCAATCGCTCGGCGGAACGGCGGGAGCTGACGCTGACCGGCTATGCGGAGTTCACCAACCACAGCAATTATGAACAGGATCAGGTTAACCTGCAGTACTCACTGTTTATCAGCCGGACCTTGTTTGACACCGATCGGATCATGCAGCAGATCCATGGCAATCTGGATGCACAGGCGGCCGATGAGATGGTGGACGGAAAGACCGTTACCGAGCGCTTTTTTGGTTTGGCGGGCGCTCAGGTCGCTTCCTACTGTGGAGATAAGGATGCGTTCCTTGGGCGTTATCACACCTATGGGAACCCGAATGGGGTTGCAGCCGGAGACCTGGGAAATGTGCTCAGCTACAATGAAAATTCCTGTGGGGCGCTTTCCTGCGTTGTGGAACTGGAACCTGGTGAAAGCCGCACGATCGCCTTCCTGTTGGGGATGAAGACCTCTGCAAAGGCGGCAGAGCTGCTGCAGGGCTACCGGAATGCTGCGGAGCGCTGCGAGAAAGAGCTGAAAGAGCTGAAGGAGGAATGGTATGGTCGCCTGGACCATCTTCGGGTCGATACACCGGACCCGGCCTTCAACACGATGATCAACACATGGAATGCCTATAACTGCTTTATTACATTTGTGTGGTCTCGTGCGGCTTCCTTCATTTACTGCGGCCTGCGCAATGGTTACGGATATCGGGACACCGTGCAGGATATTCAGGGGATTATTCATCTGGAACCGGAGATGGCACGCGAGAAGATCCGCTTCATGCTGTCTGCCCAGGTGGATAACGGCGGCGGGCTGCCGCTGGTGAAGTTTACCCATAATCCTGGACATGAAGATACCCCGGACGATGCTTCGTATGTGGCAGAGACCGGGCATCCTGCCTATCGTGCGGACGACGCGCTGTGGCTGTTCCCCACGGTATACAAGTATGTGGCGGAAACTGGCGACAAGGAATTTCTGGATCAGGTGATCCCTTTTGCAAATCGAGATGAAGGCACTGTGTACGAGCATCTGAAGCGTGCGGTTCAGTTTTCCCTGGCTCATCTGGGGCCTCACGGTCTGCCGGCCGGATTGTATGCGGACTGGAACGATTGCTTGCGATTGGGGGCAAACGGTGAATCCACTTTTGTGGCGCTGCAGTTCTACTATGCGTTGCGTATTCTGAAATGTTTTGCGGAGGATCGTGGGCAGCAAGAGGATTGCCGTTGGCTGGAAAATGAACTGGAGGAAGCGGGCAAAAAAATTCAGGCGCTGTGCTGGGATGGTGACCGCTTCATTCGTGGCTTTACAGAAGAAGGTGAACGCATCGGTGCTGCTCAGGACCCGGAGGCGAACCTGTGGCTGAACCCCCAGAGCTGGGCGGTAATCAGTGGGCTGGCTAGTGAGGAACAGGCGGATGAAGCAATGCGTAAGGTGTTCGATCGACTGAATACTCCATACGGAGCGGTTCTGATGGATCCGCCTTATCATGCACATGCTTTTGATGGTGCGTTGGCGGTCATTTATAACCCTGGAACAAAAGAGAACGCGGGCATCTTCTCGCAGTCGCAGGGCTGGCTGATCTTGGCGGAGGCTCTGCTCGGGCACGGAGAACGTGCGTTCCGTTATTTCACGGAAAATGCGCCGGCGGCGCAAAATGACCGGGCAGAGATCCGTCGCTTGGAGCCTTATTGCTATGGTCAGTTTACGGAAGGGCCTGCCAGCAAGCATTTCGGACGTTCGCAAGTGCATTGGCTGACGGGTACCGCTTCCACGGTGATGGTTGGCTGTGTGGAAGGAATTCTGGGCCTTCGGCCGGATCTGAATGGCCTGCGCCTGGCACCTGCGGTGCCGAAGCAGTGGAAGTCGTTTACAATGGAGAAGGACTTCCGCGGTCGGAAGCTGCATATCCGTGTGGAAAATCCGAATGGGAAAGAATCCGGCTTTGCCGCTTTGCGTGTCAACGGGCAGGAGCTTGATTCCAATTACATTCCGGAGAAGCTGCTGACTGCAGAGAATGAGATCCTGCTGGTTCTTTAAGCGGATAGGATAAAAAATCCCGCCGGGCGGTCAGCCCGGCGGGATTTTTGCAGTTATCAAAAGTGTTAATCCTCCCAGGGGTTCAAGCGGCTTACATCCCGATATTTTTTGGGAGTCATTCCGGTAACTTCGCGGAATTGCTGGATAAAATGGCTTTGGGAGGAAAACGCCAGCTGGTTGGCAATGTCGATCATGGAGCTGTCGCTGAAGCGCAGCAGATTTTTGGCCATGTTGATTTTCTGTTGGCGAATATATCCGCTGACGGAAGTTCCGGTTTCTTTTTTAAAAAGGCGGGAAAGATAGCTGGGAGAAACCCCCAGTTCGTCGGCCAGGTCTTCAATGGTGATGCGCTCTTTGATGTGAGCGTAAATGTATTCTTTGCCCGCGTTGATATGCTTGGAATTGGTGTCGTTGCGCAGATGCTTACGCATCTTTTTGGTGAAATCCATCACCATATCATCGTGCAGCTGACAAACCGCATTCACGGAGTGAAGATCGTCCAGCTTTTGAATATAGAAATCGCTGAGTCGAAAAGCCTGCTCCAGCTCCATGCCGCTTTGAACACAAAGCCGGGTGATCATAGCGGTGGTTATGACGAGGTGATATTTCAGGTTGAGTACGGGGTCGCGAGACAGCTGCCCTACCCCTTCCTCCTGGCTGAAACGGCCCGATTCGCAGTTGCGGCGCACATAATCTACATTGCCGCTGGCAACGGCATGATAAAACTGATATTCCTCACTGGGGTTTCGGTGTTCCATTTCATCGATCTCGTCATTGGCTTCCAAAAGAAGCCACTCCTTCTGATAGCTCATAATTGCCCCCTTTTTGTGCTGGGAGGATGGTTAAATCTGTCCGGTGCAGAAAACTAGGTCGGAAGTTAATATAGAATATTTTATTTTATTATACTATGAAACTAGAGTGGTAGCAATGAAATCAGAGTGGCTGAAGCTGAGGAAGAAAAGTGGGAGATAAGATTTGGAAATGCATAATGGACAAAATCTAGTCATGAATTTGATATTATTTGTTTGATTATAATATATTGGATAAGAGCAGGACGGTATAATAATAGTACGATAACGGATTCGGTACTCCACGCAGGGGTATCAAAAAAATAGGAGGTTTTTAGCATGAACAAAAGAGTAGTTTCTCTGCTGGCAGCAACTGTAGTTGGTGCCAGTGTGCTGACCGGTTGCGGCGCCGGAGCAGGTGCATCCGGCAGTACTGTAAGCGACGGTACTTCGGCGGAAGGTGCGGTCATCAATATCTATAGCTGGAACGATGAATTCCGTACCCGTCTGGAGGCCATCTACCCGGAAGTAGAAAGTACTTCTTCTGATGGTACTGTTACCAAGCTCAAGGATGGAACGGAGATCCACTGGATCATCAATCCCAATCAGGATGGCGTATATCAGCAGAAGCTGGACGAGGCACTGCTGAATCAGGCATCGGCTGCAAACGATGATAAGGTGGATATTTTCCTTTCTGAAACCGATTATGTGTTCAAATACACCGATGCGGATGCAGATGTAGCTATGCCTCTGGAGGATCTGGGCATTGATCCTGCAACTGATTTGGCTGACCAGTATGAGTTTACCAAGACCACTGCTTCGGACCAGAATGGCGTACAGCGCGGTTCTACCTGGCAGTGCTGCCCGGGCCTGTTGGTGTATCGCCGCGATATTGCCAAGGATGTTTTCGGTACTGATGATCCCGTAGCAGTAGGCGAAAAGGTTAAGGACTGGGATACTTTGAAGGGAACTGCAGAAGAACTGAAGGCGAAGGGTTACTTTACGTTTGCCTCCTATGCGGATACCTTCCGACTGTATGGCAACAGCATCTCCGCTCCCTGGGTGGCTGCTGGTGAGACTACGGTTAAGGTAGATCCGCAGATCATGAACTGGATCAATGATTCCAAGGAATGGCTGGATGCAGGATACTTTGACAAGACCGTTAAGGGTCAGTGGAACGATGACTGGAACAAATCCATGAGCTCCTCCTCGAAGGTGTTCGCATTCCTGCTGCCTGCCTGGGGTATAGACTTTACCTTGAATCCCAACTGGGATGGTGAAGATGGTGTGTGGGGCGTAACAAATCCCCCGCAGGAATACAACTGGGGTGGTTCCTACATTCATGCGGCCACCGGCACTGACAACCCGGAGCATGTAAAGGACATCATCCTGTCCTTGACTGCCAATAAGGATAATCTGATCAAGATCTCCCGCGATTACATGGATTTCACCAACACTGTCAGCGGTATGCAGGAAGCTGCCACGGACGCATCCTTTGCTTCTGAGTTCCTGGGCGGCCAGAACCCTTATGAGTATTTCGCTCCTGTGGCGGAGAACATCAAGATCGCGCCGCTCTCTTCCTACGATCAGGGCTGCGTTGAGTTGATTCAGAATGCATTCAGCGATTATTTCCAGGGTAATGTGGATTACGACCAGGCAAAAGCAAACTTTGAGACCGCGATCCGGGAGCGTTATCCTGACGTTACCGAGATCCAGTGGGCGGAGTAATATAGCTACTGGTAATCCCAAATTGAAAATGGCTGCCGCACTGATAATACAGTGCGGCAGCATTTTCCCGAAAAGGAACGGTGAACTATGAAAAAGAAAAATAATCATCTCAGCTATGCCAAATGGGGCTATTTGTTTATCCTTCCGTTCTTTGCAGCATTTTTCATCTTTTCATTAATTCCGCTGGTGGATACAGTTCGCTACAGCTTTTATGAGTATTATCGTTCCGGCATCAAAGAGGTAGGCCCCACGTTTGTTGGGCTGGAGAATTATACTGCACTGCTTCAATCCGATATGATCGGCTATGCTGGAAATACCCTGATTCTGTGGCTCATTGGTTTTGTGCCTCAGATTGTCATTGCGTTGTTGCTGGCCAATTGGTTTACAGATATCCGCATTAAGATTCGCGGAATGCAGGTGTTTAAAATTCTAATTTATCTGCCGAATCTGATTATGGCGTCGGCATTTGCCATGCTTTTCTTTGCGCTGTTTTCCACCAATGGCCCCATCAATTCGATTTTGCTGTCTGTGGGAATGATTTCTGAACCGATCGACTTTATGGGCACTGCGTTCGGTACCCGTTCGCTGATCGGCTTGATGAACTTCCTCATGTGGTTTGGCAACACGACCATTATGCTGATGGCTGCCATAATGAGCATCAGCCCGGACATTTTTGAGGCTTGCGAGTTGGATGGCTGCGGCAGTGTAAAGCGCTTTTTCTATATCACCTTGCCGCTGATCCGCCCGATTCTGGCGTACACACTGATTACCTCCATCATCGGTGGATTGCAGATGTTCGATGTGCCGCAGATTCTTACTAATGGTCAGGGCAATCCGAACCGCACCTCCATGACACTGATCATGTTCCTGAACAGCCATTTGAAGAGCCGTAACTATGGTATGGCTGGTGCGCTTTCGGTCTATCTGTTTATCGTCAGCGGCGTTCTGTGCTTCTTTGTCTATCGCATGACGAACGGCAAGGATAAAACAGGCACGGCGCGGGCCGCCAAGAAAGCAAAAGGAGGCAGCAAAGCATGAAACATAAAAAAGGTAATTTGGGCGAAACGATCCTCGCTTACTTTATTTTGATCGTGCTGTCCTTTCTGTGCCTGTTCTTCTTTTACATCTTAATCGTCAACGCCACTCGCTCTCATGCAGATTTGCAGAAAGGGTTCAGCTGGCTGCCCGGCAACTATTTTCTGGAAAATTTGAAAAGTGTGGCGAATGACGGGAGCTTCCCCATGTTCCGGGGAATCCTGAACAGCCTGATCGTCTCCACCTGTACGGCGGCATTGTGTACTTATTTTTCGGCGCTTACTGCTTATGGACTGTATGCCTATCAGTTTAAGCTGAAAAAAGTTGCGTTTACATTTATTATGGCGATTCTGGTAATGCCCACACAGGTCACAGCCATGGGCTTCTTGCGCTTGATGACAAACATTGGGCTGTATGATTCGCTGCTGCCGCTCATCCTGCCTTCGGTGGCGTCTCCGGCTGTGTTCTATTTTATGTACAGCTACCTGGAATCCTCACTGCCGCTTTCGTTGGTGGAAGCGGCGCGGATCGATGGTTCCGGCGAATTTATGACCTTCAACCGCATTGTGCTGCCGATTATGAAACCTGCGGTAGCGGTGCAGGCTATCTTTACCTTTGTGGGCTCCTGGAATAACTACTTTGTTCCTGCCCTGATTATTCAGTCGAAGGACAAGATGACCGTTCCCATCCTGATTGCCACATTGCGCGGCGCTGACTATATGAATTTTGACATGGGCAAGATTTATATGATGATTATGGTGGCGATCGTTCCGATCATTGTGGTTTATCTGCTGCTGTCCAAATACATTATCGCCGGCATCACGCTGGGCGGCGTGAAAGAATAATCCCCGGCAAAAAGACCGTCATAGTATACAACACTATGGCGGCCTTTTGTGTATTCATATTTGAGAGGAAGTTTGTTTTATGGTAATAACGCATAATTTTAGCGGCAGCCGGGATGCGGCTCCTGCTGCGCGAGAAATTTGTCACGCCGCACTGGCGAGAAAAGCAGCAGCATCTGGGATCGTACTGCTGAAAAATAATGGGATCTTGCCACTGGCGGCAACGGCGCCAATTGCGCTGTTCGGAAACGGTGCAGGGCATACGGTAAAGGGCGGAATCGGCTCCGGAGATGTGAACAATCGGGAGAATATCTCGATTTATGAGGGCCTTAAGGCGGTTGGAGTGCCTCTGACCAGTGAATCATGGATAGAAGACTATGAGAAACGGTATATGACGGCGCGCTTTCAGTGGAGAGACAAAATTCTGGAAGATGCAAAAAAGGTGGAAAACCCATTCGATGCCTATGCAGACAACCCTTTTGTGCTTCCGCAGGGGCGAGACATTGAACCGGAAGACTGGCGGGGGGCCGCTGCTGCGGTGTATGTGATCAGTCGCATTTCGGGAGAAGGAAAGGATCGAACCGCACAGGAAGGCGATTATCGGCTGAGCGAACAGGAGCGGGAAGACCTTCGCAGGTTAGATGCGGCAGAACTTCCGGTGATCCTGCTGATCAATGCGGGAGGTCCGGTGGAGCTGACCGACCTGATGGAGCAGATGCACCATCTGGCGGCGATCCTGCAGATTTCTCAGCTGGGTCAGCAGGGAGGAGCTGCCGTTGCAGATGTTCTGCTTGGGAAAGTGGTCCCGGAGGGGAAACTTACTGCCACCTGGGCACGTCGTTATACGGATTACCCCAGTGCAGATACATTCGGGGCGTGCAATGGCGATTTGGAGAAAGAAATTTACACAGAGGGAATCTATGTGGGCTATCGCTACTTTGATAGTTTTGATATACAGCCCTTATTCCCGTTTGGCTACGGACTGTCCTACACCGAGTTTTCGGTAGAGTTTGAAGGGGTGGAGGCTGATGCGCATGCTGTTCGGGTGGCAGTTAAGGTGAGCAATACCGGCAAACTTTATGCGGGGCGTGAAGTGGTTCAGGTTTATGCAACCTGCCCGCAGAACGGGGGCGCAAAGGAATACCGGCGTTTGGTGGGCTTTGCAAAGACGCAGCAACTTGGACCGGGGGAGACTCAGTGTGTAACGATTGCGGTGGATGCGAAGCAGCTGGCTTCCTTTTCTCAGGAAAAGCAGGCGTGGATCCTGGAACAAGGCGTGTATACTCTTTTTGCAGGCAATAGCAGTGTGAACTGTAAGCCCTGCGCCCACCTGAAGGTGGAGACAGAAAAGGTGCTGGAGCGTACACATCCGATCTGCCCGGTGCAGCATCCCTTTGAAGAACTGAAATGTGCTGCGCCTGCAATGGAGAAGGCGGCGCTGGCCACACAGATGAAACTGCCGTGCGTTCGGTTCAACCCTGAGCCGGAGGAGAAGGCACAGGCCGCAATAGTCCCGCTGGCAGACGGCCCGGTGGAGGAGTTGATCCCTCTGCTTTACGGCAATATCACAAAAGGCGCCAGCACCTTGGGTTCCGCGGGAATCCGCGTGCCTGGTTCTGCGGGCGAGACGTCCGAGGCGCTGGAGACATCCCGTGGGGTTCGGTCGCTGATTATGGCGGATGGCCCTGCCGGTCTCCGGCTGCGCCAGAGCTATCAGGTTGATCGGGATACGGGTGAGGTTATTCCCACCGGAGTATTGGGATCCCTGGACAACGGATTCCTGGATGAGCCGAAGCATCATGACAATGCGGACACCTACTATCAGTTCTGCACGGCATTTCCGGTGGGCACGGCGCTGGCTCAAAGCTGGGATATTGAACTCATGGATGAATTCGGGCGGGCGATTGCCGCGGAAATGGAGGAGTTCCATATCGATCTGTGGTTGGCCCCGGGACTGAATATTCACCGGAATCCACTCTGTGGACGTAATTTTGAATATTATGCGGAGGACCCGCTGCTGTCCGGCATGATTGCGGCGGCGGTGACCCGTGGCGTGCAGCATGACGGCAGCCGAGGGGTGACCATCAAGCATTTTGCGTGCAACAACCAGGAGGATCACCGAATGGGCGTGGATGTGCGTGTTTCGGAACGAGCGTTGCGAGAGATTTATCTGCGAGGATTTGAAATTGTGGTCAAGGCGGCAGCTCCGGCAGCGATCATGACTTCGTATAATCGTATCAATGGTGTGCAGGCGGCGAACAGCAGAGATCTGTGTACGGTGGTAGCTCGTAAGGAGTGGGGATTCGGCGGACTGATTATGTCTGATTGGAACACCACCGTTCCCGCAGATGGCAGTATTCCCTGGCAGTGTGCGGCAGCAGGGAATGATGTGATCATGCCAGGAAACCCGCAGGATGATGCAGATATCCGGAAAGCTTTGCGGGAGGGCGTCCTGAAAGAGGAAGAGGTGCGTGCTTGTGCAGGCCGTTTGATTGAGCTGTCCCAGCGGTTGAGTCAGGGAAGATAAATAGGAATCAATGCAGCAGAATATAGTGAATGCTCATAGCAGATAAGAGGGGTTATAGAGTATTATGCACCACAGTCCAAACCTGCTGCATGATCGCGGAAACCTGCTGAATTTGTGGATCATCCAGTCGACCGGTTGCATTGGCCAGACGGGTGATCTGGTTCAGATTGTTCCCGATGGCGGACAGCTCTCTGGAAAGTTCCCGGTAGCTTTCCGCGGGGCGTGGTTTGATGGAACAGCCGGAAATCAACTGGCGTACAATGGCACTCTTGGATAGGCCGCTCACGGTTTGCAGGCGCTCCAGGTGCTGCACCTCTTCTTTCGAGAGAAATGTTTCAAAGCGGATGGGTCTGTTTCGCATGATGCAGAATCCTTTCAGATGGAATGGGGTATCAGGGGTTTTCCCCTGACAAGTGGCGTTTGTGTGGACAAATGCCGTGCTTGCTGGAAGTTTACCGGCTGAATAGAGCGGTGTGCCGAAGAAGGCAGCGCAATGGGCTGTGGGAAGAAGCGCCGAGCTTTCGAGCCTGGGATTTTAAAATGAAAAGAAGGCGCTTTCCTCTTTTCAGATAGTAGGTTCCATATTTGGTTCTTTCTATATTTACTCTCTTCTATACTTGGTTGCATCGGAATCTCCGTATTTGGAAAATCCGATCATGGAAAAGCCGATTTCGGGCCAGGGAGCGAATCAGGAAAAGGGCTGTTCAAAGATCTGATAATCGTAGTCGATGATATGGCCCTGTGCATCGCGCACCTTTTCGCGCTTTAAGTAATGGTGAGCTTCCAGCTCCTTCAGCCCGGTGCGGACGCTGTCCAGACCGTCCCGGTTTTGGCTGGCAAGACCGCGAATGCTGTAGTCCCAGTCATCTGGATTGGAGAGCATATAGGAGAGCGGTCCTTTGGCTTTCAATGAAAGATTTGGATCACGCAGATGGACATTGCTCATAACGGTGTAGTTGTTCCGTTTCGGAACACGGAAAACAGGCATGGGTAAGCTCCTTTCGGTTTTGTGCAATGATTCCGGACCCCGTTTTTTGGACCACACCTCATTGAAACGGGGCGGAATCAATGGTATTATGGAAAACAGAATCCGCAGAATCTAAGGAAAAAACCAGGGCAGGAAGCGGGGAAAAGAAGAAACGGGAGGTCTCCGGCCGTTCGAATCCACCCGCTCCCACCAAAAATCCCGGATGTGAAAACATCCGGGATTTTTCTTTTGCAAAATTCACGGCTCTGCAAAAATCAGAGCCCGGGCAAAAGAAAAAAATACGGATTTTGGCGGGGATGCAAAAGAGAAAGAAACACGGGAACTGAAAGAATTCTGAAATTCCTGCAAGACAAATGGAACGCAAAACGAAATCTCGGCAGAATGGTACAAGGGGCCGGGGCCGGTTTGGTGATTTTTGTCGATTGTTAAGGCGGCGACAGGCTGGTATGATGGCACTGTGAGAAAGACAACTGTGGCCACGGTTGCTCGAAGCTGTTTCAGCACGCAAAAGAGAAATCAATGAACCGGAGGAATTACAGATGAGTTATCCCGCCATAGTGGGATTTGTGATGATGATCCTCATCACAGTACTCCTGCTGAAAAAGACTGTCAGCCCGATTTTCGCCTTTACGGTGATCCCCATCGTGGGCGCGTTTCTGGTTGGTTCCAGCGTAGCCGAGGTTTGCAGCTATGTGGAGACCGGCCTGGGCAAAACGATGGAGCTGATGTTTATTATCTTCTTCTCGCTGCCCTATTTCGCCCTGATGAACGATGCGGGCCTGTTTAACCGGCTGGTGGAGATCCTGCTGAAAAAGACCAAGCTCAGCGTGGTTACCGTTTGTGTGATCACAGTGCTGGTCTCCCTGATCACCGAGATCGACGGCAGCGTGACCAGCACCTATCTGGTTACCGTGCCCATGATGCTGCCCCTCTACAAAAAGCTGAAGATTGACCCCAAGGTACTGCTGTTCCTGTGCTCGGCCACCATGTGCGCACTGTTCGTGCTGCCCTGGAACGCCCGCAACCTGCGTGCAGCCACCCTGCTGGAGGGCATCGATTCGCCCAACAACTACATCTTCTCCAAGATGCTGCCCCTGATGCTCATCTACATTGCCATGTGCATTGTGGCCGCCGTTCTGATGGCCAAATGGCAGATGAAGAAGGGCGCCGGTGTGGTGGACGGCGAAAGCACCAGCGAAGTGCACATGGAATACAGCGAGCTGGCCCGCCCCAAGCTGTTCTGGTTCAACCTGCTGCTCACCGTTGCCCTGATCGTGGGCCTGACTGTGGTACCCTGCCCGGATTACTTCATCTTTGCGGTGGGCCTGGTGATCGCCATGGCGGTGAACTACCCTGACCAGAAGCTCCAGGGCGAGCTGATGAAGAGCTACGGCAAGCAGATGTACTCCACCGCCTGTGCCATCTTCCTGTCCGGCGTGGTGGTCGGCGTGCTGAGCGAGAGCCCCATGATGGACGCCATGGTCGACTTCCTGATCGGCCTGATCCCCACTGCCATGGGCCCCTGGATGTACCTGATCATTGCGGTGTTCAGCTTCCCGCTGATGCTCATCTTTACCAACGATATCTGGCAGTTCTCCATCGTGCCCATCGTGGCTGCTCTGAGCACCCAGTACGGTGTGGCCAACGAGGTGGTTGTGATGGCTCTGCTGATGAACATGGGCGCCATGATCTCGCCTGTGGCGCAGCCTCAGCTGTATCTGGCCTGCGACCTGGGCGACAAGACCGAACTTGCGGATTATGTGAAGTTCAGCTTCAAGCCCCTGTGGGTGATGAACATCCTCTGGCTGGTATTCGGCTGGGCGCTGGGCATCTTCCGCTGAGTGTGCGGCGTGCGCTGTGCAATGGATTCTGTATGCGGCTCCGGCATTCTGCCGGGGCCGTTTTTTGTGGAACAAGGAAAGGAGCCGCTGACAATGGAAAAAAAGCTGTTTTACGCGCCGGTGGAGCATCCCTGGAAATACGCGGTGCCCGCCTACCGGGCGGCACCCCATGTGTGGCAGGTGGGCGGTCAGGACGACGTGTGCGCCTATCTGCTGGACTGCGGCGAGGAGCTGATGCTCATCGACACCGGTTACCGGGCCTCCTTTTATCTGATGCTGGATCGGATCTGGCAGCTGGGCTACGACCCGCGCAGGATCCGGAAGATCCTGCTCAGCCACTGGCACTGGGACCATGTGAACGGCGCGCGCTATCTGCAGGAACTGTCCGGGGCAGAGGTGTGGATTTCGGCCATTGACGAGGAACAGCACCAGCTGTGGAAGGAGCGCACCGACCCGTTGCCCATGGTGGATTACCGGGCAGACCACTTCTATGATGACTGTGCCACCATTGACCTGGGCCGCTTTTCGGTGCACACCCGCCTGACCCCCGGGCACACCCCCGGGGCCACCTCTTTCTGGTTTGACGACACCGACGAGACCACCGGCGAGACCTTCCGCTGCGCCATGCACGGCGGACTGGGCGTTGCCATGATGGCGCCGGAATATCTGGAGCGATACGATCTGCCCCGGCAGCTGCCCCGTGTTTTTGTGGAGGACTGCCTGGAGCTGGCCGACCGCTGGAAGGTGGACATCTGCCTGCCCAGCCACCTGAACCAGGGCAATGTGAAGCCCAACATCCCCGCGGATCGGACCGACTACCGGGTATGGATCGACCGGGCCCAGTGGGGCGAGACCATGCGGGGCCGGGCCGCAGCGGTGCGGACCATGTATCCGAAGGGCCTTGGCACGGGTGATGAAATAATTTGAAATGCACATGAAAAGATTGCAACGGGTGAATGAAATCCCGTGCGAAGCGCACAATGTGCCCGCGGGATTTTAGGCGGCATTGCAGATTGCCGCCGCCGCCCGCCGCTGGTATGCTTATACCAGACGAAAGACCGAGCGCCGGGCGGCTGTTTGCGGCCCGCCCGATTCCGAACAATGCAAAGGAGCATCAATTATGAAAACACCCGTGATCACCAAGATGGAAGTGTACCCCGTTGCCGGGCGGGACTGCATGGAGCTGAACCTCTCCGGCGCGCATGCCCCCTACTTCACCCGCAACATCGTCATCCTCACCGACTCCACCGGCACCGAAGGTGTGGGCGAGGTGCCCGGCGGCCAGAAGATCACCAGCGCGCTGGAAAGCGTGAAGGATCTGGTGGTCGGTACCGCCATCGGTGACTACAAGGCCACCCTGAACAAGGTGCGCGCCTGGCTGGATGCCAACATCAAGGACGACGTGCGCGGCCAGCAGACCTTCGATCTGCGCACCGGTGTGCATGTGGTCACCGCCATTGAGGCTCCGCTGCTGGACCTGCTGGGCAAGTATCTGGATGTGCCCGCCGCCGCGCTGATGGGCGACGGTGTGCAGCGGGAGCGGGTGCGTTTCCTGAGCTACCTGTTCTATGTGGGCGACCGCAAAAAGACCGATCTGCCCTACGCTTCGGAGCCGGATTCCGACTGCGAATGGTACCGCCTGCGCCACGAGGAGGCCATGACCCCCGAAGCCATTGTGGCTCTGGCCAAGGCCACCCACGACAAATACGGCTTTGAGGACTTCAAGCTGAAGGGCGGCGTGCTGGAACCCAGGGAGGAGCTGAAGGCGGTGCAGGCCATCAAGGAGGCCTTCCCCAACGCCCGTGTGGATCTGGACCCCAACGGCTGCTGGAGCCTGGCCGAGGCGCTGGAAATTGCTCCCGAGCTGAAGAAGGTGCTGGCTTACTGCGAGGATCCCTGCGGCGCTGAGAACGGCTTTTCCGGCCGCGAGGTGATGGCCGAGTTCCGCAAGGCCACCATGATGCCCACCGCCACCAACATGATCAATACCGACTGGCGGCAGATGTGCCACTGCATCGCGCTGCAGAGCGTGGACATTCCTCTGGCAGATCCCCATTTCTGGACCATGAACGGCTCGGTTCGCGTGGGTCAGCTGTGCAATGACTTCGGCCTGATGTGGGGCTGCCATTCCAACAACCATTTCGACATCAGCCTGGCCATGGTGGTGCAGTGCGCCGCCGCCATTCCCGGCAAGATGAACGGCATCGACACCCACTGGATCTGGCAGGAGGGCCTGGAGCGGCTGACCAAAGAGCCGATGCAGATTGTGGACGGCTGCATCGACCTGCCCAAAAAGCCGGGCCTCGGCATCGAGGTGGATCGGGAGCAGGTGATGAAGGCACACCAGCTGTATGTGGACAACTGCCTGGGCGCCCGCGACGACGCCAAGGGCATGCAGTACCTGATCCCCGGCTGGAAGTTCGATCCCAAGCGCCCCTGCATGGTGCGCTGAGCCGCAAAAGCGATGTTTTTTCAGGGCGGGCCGGCAAGGCCCGCCCTTTTCCGCCTGCCGCTGGTGCGGCGGGGCGAAAGCTGGTATAATTGATTTCAGAATCCTTGCAAATTGATTGCAGGTGTATCACGCGGGCAGCGCCGCTGCCGGAAAGGGGCTGTTATGAGCCACATTGCGATTCTTCTGCCCAAGGACGATCTGGTCCTTCAGGCCAGAGAGCTGGCCAAGGGGCATTACTCCATTGCCGAGATCCGCCAGATCGAGACCGAGAACGCGGTGGAGGAGGCCCGCACCTCCATTCAGAACGGGGCGGGAATCCTGATCTGCCGTGGCCTGCAGGCGCTGCGCATCCGGGAAAATCTGAACGTGCCGGTGGTGAGCGTAAAGCTCACGGCGCAGGGCATCGGCCTGTTGCTGTGCAAGGCGAAGCGGCTCACGGTGGAGCCCCGGCCCCGGGTGGCGCTGGTGGCCGTGTGCGACATGCTGTGTGACACCAGCTGCTGCAGCATGCTGTTCGGGGTGGATCTGCAGATTTTTGCTTACCGCACCGAAGAGGAATACGAGGAGATGAACCGCAAGGCGCTGGCCAGCAAGCCGGACGTGATCATCGGCGGTGATCTGACCATGGACATGGCCCGGCAGGCGGGCTGCGCCAGCCTGTTTCTGGATTTCAGCGACGATTCCTTCAACGATGCCATCCAGAACGCCGAGACCGCCCTCATGGCCAACGAGATGAACCAGCGGGCCAACGCCCAGATCGACGCGCTTTTGAACAACACCACCAACGGCTACATTCAGGTGAACCGCACCGGCCGGGTGACCAAGAGCAACGACATCATGCTGGAAGCGCTGGAATGCAGCCGGGATGCCCTTGTCGGCCGCCCGCTGCAGGAGGTGATCCCCGGCCTGGAGAAGGACGTGATCGACAACGTGCTGGCCGGCGGCAACAGCTACTCCACCTTTCTGCACATCCGGTATCAGGCCATGGTGGCCATTCTGGCCCCCATCCGGCTGGAGGATGGCCAGGTGGACGGGGCAATCCTTTCCTGCCACAAGGTGCACCGCTCCATCCAGCTGGACCCCCGCGCCGAGGACGGCGAACTGCTGCAGGGCAACCTGACCCAGCGCACCTTCGACAATGTGCACCACCGCTCGGCCGCCATGGCAAAGGCGGTGGATCAGGCCCGGCTGTTCAGCCAGTCCAACGCGCCCATTCTGCTGGCGGGGCCGCAGGGGCTGGAGGTGAGCCTGCTGGCCCAGTGCATCCACAACAACAGCACCAACCGCACCGGCCCCTTCGTGCAGCTGAACTGCGCCAGTCTGGAGCCGGAGGATCAGATGACTGCCCTGTTCGGCACCGGCTACAAGAACAAGGATGGCGAGGTGGATCTGGGCGTATTGGGCATGGCGGAGAACGGCACTCTGCTGCTGCAGGAGGTGGACAAGCTTTCCCATACCGTGCAGTCCAACATCTATCAGGCGGTGCGTTACCACCGGGTAATCCAGAGCAATCTGGAGCGGCCGGTGCACGTGAATACCCGCATCATCGTTACCTCCGAGGGCGATCTGTACGCGCTGGCCTGCGAGGGCGCGTTCCGGATGGATCTGTACTATCTGCTGGCGGGTCTGCGCATTGATCTGCCCCCGCTGAAAAAGCGGCCGGAGGATCTGGAGGACATGCTGCAGGCCACCTTCCAGCGGCTGTGCGAGAACCTGCGCCGCTATCATGTGATCACAAACGGCGGCATGGAGCTGCTGAAAAGCCTGGACTGGCCGGGCAATATCATCCAGATCAACGCCTTTCTGGAGCGGCTGGTGCTCACCGCCCGCCACCGCAGCATCGACGAAACCGCCATCCGCAGCCTGTACGATGAGATGTTCCCCCCGCTGGCCCGCGAGGCAGGCCAGCCCGCCGCACCCCGGCAGAGCCGGGAAGGCCAGCGGATTCTGGAGGCGCTGGAGCGCAACGACGGAAACCGGGCCGTCACCGCGCAGGAGTTGGGCATCAGCACCACCACCCTGTGGCGCAAGATCAAAAAGCTGGGCATTGAGATCTGAAAAAAGCACCGCATTCCATTCACGGAGTGCGGTGCTTTTTGCTGGGAAAATGCAGGTTTCTGTTTCAGCATGAAAGAAAAATGAAACGCTTTTCGCACGCTTTTGAAAGACTGGCAAATTGCAATGAAATGCACCCCGGGGCTTTGGCTTATCCGTCAATTGTTTTGCCGGGGCGTTTTTTTATAATGGGAAGTGTCGAGAAGGAAGGCGGCGCACAGGCGACGCCCATGTGTGAAAGAAAGGATGATAGACCGTGGCTTTTGTGCCCTATGGGATCACACCCCCCATTATCACCCCTTTCCGTGAGGACGGATCGGTGGATTACGAAACCCTGGCCATGATGAGCAAGCGGCTGGTGGAAAACGGCGTGCACGGGCTGTTCCCCATGGGAACCACCGGTGAATTTTATGCAGTGAACGACGAGGAGTTCGTAAAGATCCTGACCACCGTGAAGGATGCGGTGGCCGGCATGACCACCCGCAAGGGCCGGGCGATCCAGCTGTTCGCCGGCTGCAACCACATTACCACCCGTGGTGTGATCCATCTGATCCACCTGGTGGAGCAGGTGGGCGGTTACGACGCAGTGAGCGTGCTCACCCCCATGTTCATCAGCCAGACCCAGGATGAGCTGTACACCTACTACAAGACCATTGCCGACAGCACCGACATGCCGGTGATCCTCTACAACAACAAGCCCAAGACCAACGTGACCATTGCCCCTGAAACGGTGGCCCGGCTGGCCCGGGACTGCGCCAACATCGTGGCGGTGAAGGATTCCACCGGCGACATGACCAACAGCGAGGAGTACCTGCGCCTGACCCGTGACCAGCGGGATCACTTCAACGTGCTCATGGGCCGCGACACCCTGATCTTCGCCGCTCTGATGTACGGCGCCACCGGCGCCATTGCCAGCTGCGCCAACGTGGCGCCCCGCATCACCGCCGACATCTACGACAAGTGGGAGGATGGCGATCTGGCGGGCGCGCTGGAGGCCCAGTACAAGCTGGCCCCCCTGCGCATCGCCACCAACATGGGCACCTTCCCCCAGACCATCAAGGAGGCGCTGGTGATGCAGGGCCTGCCGGTGGGCAAGTGCCTGGATCCCATTCAGGAGCTGAATGCAGACCAGAAGGCGAAGCTGCGCAAGGTGCTGGAGGACATGGACCTGCTGTAATTTGGAAAGGAGCGAGGACCGATGGAATACCGCCGCTTTCAAAACAAGGTTTTTGTGCGCATCGACCGGGGCGAGGAGATTCTGGAGCAGCTGAAAAAGCTGTGCGAAGCCGAGAAGATCACTCTGGCTGAGGTGAAGGCGCTGGGTGCGCTGAGCGAGTTCACCGTGGGCCTGTTCAACCCCGATACCAAACAATACGACAGCCACACTTACCACGAGCTGACCGAGATCACCAGCCTGTGGGGCACCGTGACCACCAGGGAGGGTAAGCACTATGCCCACCTGCATCTGAGCGCCGCCGGGCTGGACAACCGGGCGCTGGGCGGCCACATGAGCCGCGCAGTGGTGGGCGGCACCTGCGAGATGGTGCTGGACGTGGTGGACGGCACCGTGGAACGCCAGATAAGCAATGAGATCGGGCTGAACCTGTTCAAATTCTTATGATTTCCCCTGAACATTCAGAGAAACACTATACAAAAGAAACGAGGTAATTTATCATGAAAATTGGTTTGATCGGACTGGGCATCATGGGCAAGCCCATGGCAAAGAATCTTTTGAAGGCCGGCTACGAGCTGGTTGTGAACGACCGCAACCAGGCCAGCATTGACGAGGTGGTCGCCGCCGGCGCCAGCTACGCCACCCAGGCTGAGATCGGTGAGAGCTGCGACGTTGTGCTGACCATGCTGCCCAACTCCCCCCAGGTGAAGGAAGTCATGCTGGGCGACGACGGTGTGGCTGCCCACATGAAGGCCGGTTCCACCTTCATCGACATGAGCTCCATCAACCCGGTTGCCAGCAAGGAGATTGCCGCCGTGCTGGAGGCCAAGGGCATCGATATGCTGGACGCTCCCGTTTCCGGCGGTGAGCCCAAGGCCATCGACGGCACCCTGTCCTTCATGGTGGGCGGCAAGCAGGAAGTGTTCGACAAGTTCAAGGATCTGCTGGGCGCCATGGGTGCTTCCGTTGTGCGCTGCGGCGACGTGGGCGCCGGCAACACCACCAAGCTGGCCAACCAGATCATTGTTGCCTGCAACATTCAGGCTCTGGCCGAGGCTCTGACCCTGGCCCAGAAGGCCGGCGTGGATCCCGAGCTGGTGTTCCAGGCCATACGCGGCGGTCTGGCCGGCAGCACCGTCATGGAAGCCAAGGCTCCCATGATGATCGCCGGCAACGACAAGCCCGGCTTCAAGATCGACCTGCACATCAAGGACCTGAACAACGCGCTGGACTGCGCCCACACCGTTGGCTCTCCGCTGCCCATGACTGCCGCTGTGCAGGAAGTGATGCAGTGGCTGCACAACAACGGCTGCGGCCAGAACGATCACAGCGCCATTGCCAAGTATTATGAGAAGCTGACCGGCATTCAGATCGGCCGCTGATCCCATCCAGACAAAAAGTGAGGAATGTGCCATGAACAGCAGCCTGCGCAGCGATGCGAATACCATCATTGAACGGTCCATTCAGGCCGTTCTGCCGGACGAGGCGGTGCGCCGCGCCCTGAGCGGCCGGAAGTTTTCCGGCCGGGTGCTGCTGGTGGCGGCGGGCAAGGCGGCCTGGCAGATGGCCAGCGCCGCTGCCGCCCAGCTGGGCGACGGGCTTTCCGCCGGCGTGGTGGTGACCAAATACGACCATGTGAAAGGGGACATTCCCCATTGCACCTGCTATGAAGCGGGCCATCCGGTGCCGGACGAAAACTCCTTCGCCGCCACCCAGGCCGCGCTGGATCTGGTCAAAGATGCGGGCGAGGGCGACACCGTGCTGTTCCTGCTTTCCGGCGGAGGCAGCGCCCTGTTTGAAAAACCGCTGGTGAGCGGCGAGGAGCTGCAGAACATCACCGGCCAGCTGCTGGCCTGCGGGGCGGACATCGTGGAGATGAACACCTTGCGCAAGCGGCTGAGTGCGGTGAAGGGCGGGCGCTTTGCTCAGCTGTGCGCCCCGGCGAAGGTGTTCGCGGTGGTGCTCAGCGACATTCTGGGCGACCCGCTGGACATGATCGCCTCCGGCCCGGCCTGCCCGGATTCCTCCACCTGTGCTCAGGCGCTGGCGGTGGTGGAAAAATATCATCTGACCCTGAGCGACGCTGCCATGGAGTGCCTGAAGCAGGAAACCCCCAAGCAGCTGGACAATGTGGAAACCCAGATCACCGGCAGCGTGCGCCAGCTGTGCGCCGCTGCGGCCCAGGTCTGCCGCCAGCTGGGCTATGAGCCGGTGATCCTCACCGACCAGCTGTGCTGTCAGGCAAAGGAGGCGGGGAGCTTTCTTGCCTCCATCGTAAAAACCCATGCCCGTCCGGAGCATCCCATGGCCTTTATCGCCGGGGGTGAAACGGTGGTGCAGCTTACCGGCAAAGGCAGGGGCGGCCGCAATCAGGAGCTTGCCCTGGCCGCCGCCGAGGGCATTGCCGGCATGGATAACGCCGCCGTGTTCAGTGTGGGCAGCGACGGCACCGACGGCCCCACCGATGCCGCCGGCGGCTATGTGGACGGAAGCACCCGGGCCGCACTGCTGGCCGCGGGGCTCACCGTGCACGGGGTACTGGCGGAGAACGACGCCTACCATGCCCTGCAAAAAACCGACGGTCTGATTGTAACCGGCCCCACCGGCACCAATGTGAACGATGTGGCACTGGCGCTGGTGCGCTGAGCCGGGCAGACAAACCCAAACTGTTACCGAACCTCTCATTTTAATATTCTCCTTATAAAGCAGACACCGCCCGAACGCTGGATCATGTCCCCTCAGCGCCGGGCGGTGTTTGCTTTGTGTGAAAAAATGAACGATGACGCACGCCCGGTGAAGGGAAGATGAAACGAATCTGAACGGTTTGCCAAAGCGCACAGCCCGATGGGGCATATCCCGGAAGGTTTGCCGCTTGTGGTCGAACGGGGCGTGGAACTACAATAAAGGCAGAAAGAGAACGCGGCACAACAGCCGCGCAACCAGTAAGAAACCGGAGAAAAACAAAATGAACGCAACATCACCCATCATCACCAAAATGCAGGTGATCCCGGTGGCGGGCTACGACAGCATGCTCATGACCCTGAGCGGAGCGCACGCCCCCTGCTTCACCCGAAATCTGGTCATCCTGACCGACAACGCCGGCCACACCGGCATCGGCGAGATCCACGGCGGCGACTACACCTGCGAATGCCTGAACGCGGTGAAGCCTCTGGTGGAGGGCCAGCCCGTGGCCTGCTACCGTCAGGTGCTGCAGCGTATCCACAAGCTGGCCCAGCGGGCCGAAGGCGACGACGGCGAGGGCATCCAGACGCTGGACATCTCCAAGCTGAAGTTCGTGGTCAAGAGCGAGTGGGCCATCGAGTGCGCCATGATGGATCTGATGGGCCAGTTCCTGGGCGTGCCCATGTGCCAGCTGCTGGGCGAGGGCCAACAGCGCACCGAGGTGGAGATGCTGGGCTACATGTTCTATGTGTCCGACAAGAACAAGTACACCGCCCCCGGCATTCAGTATCTGGACGAGAGCAACAGCAGCGACCCCTGGTTCCGCCTGCGCCGGGAGGAGATCCTGACCCCCGAGCGGATGGTGGAGGAAGCCCAGGTGCTGCACGAGAAGTACGGCTTCAACAACTTCAAGCTCAAGGGCGGCGTGCTGCGGGGCGAAGAGGAGATGGAGGCGCTGCGGGCCATCAAGAAGGCATTCCCGGAAGCCCGCATCAACATTGACCCCAACGGCGCCTGGAGCCTGGAGGAGGCCATCCGCCTGTGCAAGGACATGCACGATGTGATCACCTATGTGGAGGATCCCTGCGGCCCCGAGGCCGGTTACTCCGGCCGCGAGATCATGCGGGAATTCAAGAACGCCACCCAGTTCCAGGTGGCCACCAACATGATCGCCACCGACTGGCGGCAGTTCTACCACACCATCAGCCTGAACGCCTGCGACATCATTCTGGCCGACCCCCACTTCTGGGGCTTCGACGGCACCATCCGCATGGCCCAGCTGCTGGAGAAGTGGGGCCTGACCTGGGGCGTGCACTCCAACAACCATTTCGACATCACGCTGGCGGCCTTCGCTCAGGTGGGTGCGGCAGCGCCCGGCGAGCCCGCCCCGCTGGACACCCACTGGATCTGGCAGGATGGCCAGAACCTGCTGCTGGATACCCCGCAGATCGTGAACGGCAAGCTGCAGGTGCCGGATGCCCCGGGCCTGGGCGTGCACCTGAACATGGAGCGGGTGATGCAGGCCAACGCGCTGTACAACAGCCTGCCCAGCCACGACCGGGACGACGCCATGGCCATGCAGTACCTGATTCCGAACTGGAAGTACGACCACAAGAAACCCTGCCTGGTGCGCTGAAGCAGCAGACGGATTTTTCCTCTTTTCTCTCGAAATGCAAAGAACGCCCCGGCTCAAAGCCGGGGCGTTCTTTGGTTTGTACACGCTTTTGCCGGAGGGTGTGAGAAAGAGAAACCGGCGCAGCGCAAAAGAGAAAAGAGGAATGCTTATTTGAGATGACGGTCGAAGAAGTCGATCATCAGCTGTTTGACCGAGGGCTGGAAGAACTCGCGGGAGCCATGGCCGGCGTGATGCAGCACATACAGCTCGGCTTTTTCCTCCAGACCGGCGTCACAGATGGCCTGATAGAAGGGCTCGCTGCTCAGCCCCAGCGGAACAATGGGGTCGTTGTCGCCGTGAAGGATCTGGATGGGGCACATGCCCGGATTGATCTTGCCGGTCACGCTGGCGGCCACCGCACGCTGCTTCATGGTGGCGGGATCACCGCCCAGCAGTGCGCCGCCGTGGGTATCCTCCACCCGGTGCCAGCGGAAGGAAGGATCGGAAAAACGTTTTTCTTCGCTTTCCATCAGCGCCAGCACATCCACCGGGCCGAACATGTCGCAGCAGGCCTGCACTCTGGAGGACTGGTCCAGATGTTCCCCCACGTCGTCGCCATCCAGATTCATGGCGGCCATGGCAGCCAGGTGGCCGCCCGCCGACCGGCCGAACACGCCAATGTGTTCGGGGTCGATCTCAAATTTCGCGGCGTTGGCCCGAAGGAAGCGGATGGCTTCCTTCACATCCCGGATCTGATCCGGGTAATGGCCCTGAGCGCTGCTGCGGTAGTAGATGGACGCCACCACATAGCCTGCGTTGGCAAACTCGGTCATCTCGCCCAGCATCAGGTTTTTGTCTGCGCCGCGCCAGCCGCCGCCGGGAATCCACACCAGAGCGGGCTTTGGGGAATGATCCTCCCGGGGATCGTCTTCGCCGATGGCGAGCTTTTGTTCGCTGTTGCCGTTTTGCAGCAGCACCGAGAGCTTCAGCTCCAGAGGGTTGCCCTCCAGATCGGTGCGGGTGGCATAGACCACGTTGTCGATGAGATTCAGGGCCTTGCGCTTATGGCCCGGGTCGATGTACTGTTTCATGTTGTTGCCTCGTATGTTTGATAAGGTTTAATTGTAGATAGGGAAGAAGAGATTCACGCCGATAATCAGCGAGATCATGAGCAGCAATACCAGAGGCAGGGTGAATTTCATCACCTTGAAGGCATTGTGATTACCAATGCCAAAGGCCATCATGGCACCGGCACAGCCGGTGGGCATTGCAATGGCGAACCAGCTGGAAACAGCCGCCACCAGAACCACGGCCTTCACATTCATGCCACCAGCCTGTGCTGTGGCTGCGGCGATGGGGCACATGAGGGCCATGGTGCCCATGTTGGAAAGGAAGTTGGTGAGGATGGTGGTGACCACACAGAACACGATAGACACAAACAAGCCACTGGGATTGGAGCCCAGAATGTTCAGTACGGTGTTGCCGATCAAATCGCCCACGCCGGTGCTGCCCAGAACCGAGGACATCACAGTCATGCCGGCGATCATCCAGACCATGTCGCTGGTGAGGGTGGAAACGGCTTCCTTAACGCTGAGAACCTTGGTGAGGATCAGGATCAGTACGCCGGCGGCGGGCAGAACATTGGTGACATCGCTGCCCAGCTGATTGGAGAACATGAAACCACCCATAACAAGGAAGAATACCAAGAAGGTGATGATTTCATCCCGTCGACTGAGGGCTTCGGTTTCCTTCACGTCCTTTACCTGGGAGTTGTCGATCTTGCCACTGGGAATCAGTTTATAGCACAGGATGCAGTAAAGGGTGCCGACAATGGCGGGCAGAATGCCAGCTTTGAAGTAATCGGTGATAGCCAGCAGATCCTCAGGACCTACCATGCCCTGATAGAAAGAGTTGATGGTGCCGGGCATGGTGGCGCCCATGCCGATGGGAATTTTGGAAGTCCAGATGGTGTTGATGCAAGCTACCGCAAACAGCATGCGGGCGGGGGAGATGGAGCTCTTTTCGTCCAGCGTCTGCACAAACAGCAGCATGATGGACAGGCAGGCGATCTGGCCCATCAGCTGGGATAGGGCGATGGTGATCACATACAGCGCAACCACCAGGAAAATGCCCTGCTTGCCCTGCAGATTGGTCATCACACCGCGCAGGCGGTGTACCAGGCTGGTCTTGCCCAGGGCAGTTGCCACCACGATCATGGTTGCCACCATGATTGTGGTGCTGTTGGAAAGACCGGAAAAGGCAGTGGAAAGGTCGCAAACACCGGTAAGCACAAAGGCCACGCAGCAGATCATTGCGGTCACACCGTAAGGGATGATGCGGGTCAGCAGCATGACGACCATGAACGCAAGAATGGCCAGAACAATAATCATTTCTATGGTCATGATGATCCTCCTGATTGTTTGGTTGAAAAACAACAGGAAAAATCGACGTTTTTCCATGGAGTGCGGCCGCAAAATTGTGCGAAATGCCTGTTGTTTTTTCTCTATATCACTATATTACAGAGAAAATGACGGACACACAATCCAGCGAAGACTATACAAATTATAAGCAAAAACTATGGATGTTCTTGCGCCTGACCATTCGCAGCGATACAATAAAGTCAGAACGGAAAACGGGAGGAAACGGGCGTGAACGTGCGAAGCATGGAGTATCTGCTGGCCATCGAAAAAACAGGCAGCCTTTCCGCCGCGGGTCGGCTGCTGAAGGTTTCGCAGCCGACCCTTACGGTGTTTGTGCAGGGGCTGGAGCAGCAGCTGGGCGCGGCGCTGTTCCGGCGGGAGGGTCGCTGCCTTGTGCCCACCGCGCAGGGCCGGGTGCTGCTGAATGCCGCCCGGGAGATCGTGGCGGTGAAGGAGCAGACCTATCAGACCATCCACCGGCTGACCCATCGTCAGAGCAGCCGCATTGTGATTGGCGCCACTCCGCTGCGGGGCTCGCTGATGGTGGCGCAGGTGTTCCCGGCTTTCAACCGGCGGTTCCCGGATGTGGAGCTGGTGATCCGGGAGGGCTACACCCGGGACATCAAGGACTGGGTGCGCCGGGGTCAGGTGGACTGTGCCCTGTCCAGCTACATCAGCGGCGAGGAAGGGTTCGAGATCATTGCAACCATGAAGGAGGAGATCGTGGCGGCGGTGCCCGGCTTTCATCCCATGGCGGCCATGGCCCGGGAGCGGGGCGACGCGCTGCCCTGTGTGGATATCCGCTGCTTTGCGGATTCTCCCTTTGTGCTCATGGCGTCAGGGAATACCGCCCGCGCGGTGTATGACCGGATCATGGAAAAGGAGGGGCTGCACCCCACCGAGGTGTTTGAGACCAACAATCTGCTGGTGCTCTGCCGCATGGTGGGGCAGGGAATGGGCGTGGCGCTGATTCCCGCCAGCTCCATGCAGAAAAATCGGGAAGATACGGTGTATTTTTCGATTTATCCCCGGTACTACATGCACCTGGGCATGCTGCTGCCGCCGGGGCGAGCAGAGCTGAGCGAGGCCCAGCGGTATCTGGCCTATCTGGTGATCCGCAGCGATATGGAGAACCCCGCCTATCAGCGTGGTCTGAACGTGCGGGCCCAGCAGATTTTGAGCGAATTTGAAGGGGAGGGAGAACCGTGAGCCTGCAAAGCGTGGAATATGTGATTGCCATTTCCGAGGAAAAGAGCCTTTCCCGGGCGGCGGAGCGGCTGCTGATCAGCCAGGCCGCCCTGAGCCAGCATGTGAAAAAGCTGGAAAAGGAGCTGGACGCCAAGCTGTTCCAGCGCCAGCACGGTCATCTGGTGCTCACCGATGCGGGCCGTGTGTATGTGAACGGGGCCCGCCGGGTGCTGGATATTTACAACCGGGCTCTTTACCAAATCTATCATATGTGAGAAAAAAGCAAAGAGCCTGCGCATTGCGCAGGCTCTTGTTGCGTATCGGGCTCAGCTCAGGCTCTGCAGGTATTCATCCATGGCGGCGGCCACGGTCTTGGAATACTTCACCGCCTCCACCACGGTGCGGGCGCCCAGCACCACGTCGCCGCTGGCAAAAATGCCCGGGCGGCTGGTGTGACCGGTCTCGTCGGTGGCCAGAAGGCCCCGTTCGGTGGTATTCAGGCCGGTGGTGGTGTTCACGATTTTGTCCTTGGGGCCCTGGCTCACTGCAATGATCACGCTGTCCGCCGGAAAGAGCGCCGGTTCGCTCAGCTGGGTTACCTGACCGTTTTCATCGAAGGATGCCTGCCGGTACTCCACGCCCTGATCGGTGATGCGCTCGCTGTGGATGCCGTAAAGAAATTCCACTCCGTCGGCCAGCGCGTAGTCCACCTCCCGCACGCTGGCGGCGGCCCTGTCGGACCGGCAGAGGATGGTCACATGTTTTGCCCCCTTGCGCAGAGCGGTGCGGGCCACGTCCATGGCCGAGTTGCCCGCGCCGATCACCGCCACATCATTGCCCAGATCATACACATCCGGATCCACCAGATAATCGATGGCAAAGTGCACGTGGCCTAGGCTCTCGCCGGGAATGCCCAGCTTTTTGGGCCGCCACACGCCGGTGCCGATGAAGATGGCCTGATAGCCGTCCCGCTGCAGATCGTCCACCGTGAGCGCCCCGCCAATGGCGGTATTGGGCCGGATCTTCACCCCCAGCTTCACCAGCTGATCCTTGTACCGGTCCAGCACCGACTTGGGCAGCCGGAAGGCGGGAATGCCGTAACGCAGCACGCCGCCGATCTTTTCCCGGCTTTCAAACAGGGTCACATCGTAGCCCTTCTGGGCCAGCAGCACCGAGATGGTGATGCCCGCGGGCCCGCTGCCGATGATGGCGACCCGCTTGCCCCGGTTGCCTTCGCGCCGGATCTGCATCCGGTCCAGATAGGTGTCCGAGATGTAGTTCTCGATGCTGGAGATGTGCACCGGGGCGCTTTTGCGGCCCAGAACACAGTGTCCCTCGCACTGCTTTTCGTGGTCGCACACCAGCGAACAGACCACGCTCAGGGGGTTGTTCTCAAACAGCATCTCGCCAGCGGCATCCAGCTGGCTGTTCAGAAACAGCTGGATCATGTCCGGAATGGGGGTGTTGATGGGGCAGCCGGTGCGGCACTGGGGCACCTTGCAGTGCAGACAGCGCCGGGCTTCGTTTACCACATGAATGGCCATATTGTGTTTCCTCCTTGCCAATGGTGAAAAAAGGGTGGAAAAGCACCCCGGCAAAAAGCCGGGGTGCGGCGGTCAGGTAATAGGAGCGGGATTGAAGATGCACAGGTCGTTGTGGAAGCCGTACTGGTCGCTGTAGGGCTGCTTTTCGCCGCTGGCCACGTCCAGAATGAAGTCGAAGATCTCCTGCCCCACCTGAGCGATGGTTGCTTCACCGGTAGCCACGCCGCCGGCGGAAATGTCGATCAGATCGAACCAGTGCTCCTTCATCTCGTTGCGGCTGCACACCTTGATCACCGGGGCCACGTCCAGCCCGTAGGGAGTGCCGCGGCCGGTCATGAACACCTGCAGGCCGATGCCGCTGGCCAGCTGGCTGGGGCCGCACACGATGTCGCTGGCGGGGGTGGCTGCGTAGATCAGACCGTGCTTTGTGGGCTTTTCCGCGGGGCTGAGCACCTCCACAATGGGGCTGGTGCCGGATTTTGCAATGGAACCCATGGCCTTTTCCACAATGTTGGCAAGGCCGCCCTTTTTGTTGCCCGGAGTGGGGTTGGCGTCCCGGTCCACGCCGCCTGCGTCCAGATAGTCATCGTACCATTTCATCTCGGCGGCCAGCTTGTCCCGGCAGGTCTTGTCCACGCAGCGGGCGGCCAGCAGGCGCACGCCGTCCCGCACTTCGGTCACCTCGCTGAACATCACGGTGGCGCCGCCCCGCACCAGCATATCGGCCGCATAGCCCGCGCTGGGGTTGGCGGTGATGCCGCTGAAGGCGTCGCTGCCGCCGCACTGCATGCCGATGAGCAGCTCGCTTAAGGGCAGCTCTTCCCGGCGGCGCTGGTCCAGCTTCTGCAGCTTTTTGTCGGCCATGTTCAGAATCGCCTGCATCATGGCGTCGTGGCCCGCCCAGTCCTGCAGGGTGAGCACGTTTTCCGGGGTGATGTCCTCGGGCGGGAGCACCCGGTCGTAGGTGAGCTTTTCGCAGCCCAGGCCCACCACCATGATCTCACCGCCGAAGTTGGGGTGACGGATCAGGTTGGTGATTGCCCGGATGGGGATTTCGGCCATGGGCGCGTTGATGGCCACGCCGCAGCCGTAGGGATGGGTCACCGCTACCACGCCGTCCACATGGGGATACCTGGGCAGCAGCTCCTTTTTGATGCGCTCCACCGCCACCTTCAGCACACCGGCGGCGCACTGCACCGTGGTCACGATGCCCAGCAGGTTGCGGGTACCGGCGGGGCCGGTTTTGTTCCGGTAGCCCATCCAGGTGGTGCGGGTGGGGGCGGGCAGCTGCTCCGCGGGCACCAGATGGGTGGCGTAGGGCATGTCGTCCAGAGTGGGGCTCTGGGGCAGGGTGAGCATGTGCTCGTTGATCCAGCTGCCCCGGGGGATGTCATCCTTTGCGTAGCCCAGCACCACACCGTAGCGCAGAATCTCGCCCCCGGCGGGAATGTGGGTCAGGGCGATCTTGTGGGCCTGGGGAATGGGCTGGAGAGTGACCAGGCCGGGGGCGGCCTCCACGCCCGCCTCCAGGTCATGCACGGCCACGGCCACGTTGTCCTGGGGCTTGATCTGAATGATTTTCGGGGATTCGGTAGGCATGTTTCATTCGCTCCTTCTGTGATCAAATTCCAGCTATCTTACACAATATCCAGCGGGGTGCGGCGGGTGGGCGCCGGGAAGGCGGCATCCAGTGCGGCCAGCTCCTCGGCGCTCAGGCGCAGTTCCAGCGCGGCGGCGTTGTCCAGCGTGTGCTCGGCCCGGCTGCTGCGGGGAATGGGGTACACCCCCGGCCGGGTGAGCAGAAAGGCCAGCAACACCTGCCAGGGCGAAACTCCGTGTGCTGCGGCGGCGTTCTGCACCGCGGCACAGCCCGCCAGATCCCGGCGCAGGCTGCCCGCCTGTGCCAGAGGGCAGTAGGCCATCATGGGCATGCCCTGCTTTTGCATCCAGGGCAGCAGATCAAATTCCACGCCCCGGCTGCCCAGATGATACAGCACCTGATCGGTGGCGCACCGGCTGCCGCCGGTCACTTCCATCAGCTCGTCCATGTCCAGCGCGTCAAAGTTGGAAACGCCCCAGGCCCGGATGCGTCCCTTTGCCTTCAGCTGCTCCATGCACTCCACCGTCTCGGCCAGAGGCACCGCGCCCCGCCAGTGCAGCAGATACAGATCCAGATAATCGGTGCCCAGCCGCCGCAGAGAGTTTTCGCAGCTCAGAAAAATGCTGCGCCGGTCCGCGTGAAAGGGGTACACCTTGGACACCAGATACAACGAGGCCCGATCCATGCCCCGGATGGCGCTGCCGATCAGATGCTCGGATGCGCCCTCGCCGTACATTTCGGCGGTGTCGATCAGGTTCATGCCTGCCTCCACGCCTGCCTGCAGCGCCTTGCGCTCCCGGGCGGCGGTGGCGGCATTCTCGCCCAGATACCAGGTGCCCTGACCGATGCGGCCCACCGCCCGGCCATTTTCCGTAATAAATTCCATGTTTGTTGTCCTTTCGTGCAGTGAAAATAGGCTGCTTTCATTGTAGCCGCCGCCGGTTGGGGTGGGCAATGGATAAACTGCACAGCTGGGCGGCGCAAAGTTGTGGAAGCTGCACAATCGTTTTGAAACCTTGCATCGGGTGTGGAAGATTCTGCAATGGGCTGAAAGAAGGCTGAGAAAGGGGTGAAACCGGTTGCAATGGCGGGGCGGATTCGCAGAAGATGCACGGTTTTCGACAGATTGTGAATGAAATGTGGAAAAGTACTCCGTGTTTTGTATAATAAAGCCGGAAAACAGCCTGCAAAAGGAGGAAACACGGATGAAACAACGAATTGCCGCACTGCTCTGTGCCTGCGGCCTGCTGCTGACCGGCTGCGGGGCACAGCAGGCGCAGCCTGCCCCCACGGCCCAGCCCTCGCCCACGGCCCAGCCCGTGATTCAGGATTATCCCTGGGAGTTTGCCTGGCAGGAGGGGGCAAGACCCCCTGTGAACGGCAGGGCACGGTGGTGACGGTGGAATACGACACTCCGGCCTATGTGGTGAACGACCTGCTGGGGAAGGACGAAACGCTGCACAAGCGGCTGCGGGTCTATCTGCCCTACGGCTACGACGAGAGCCGCCAGTACAACGTGCTGTATCTGCTCCACGGCACCAAATATCCGGGCGACGGGGAGATGGAGGAGTACTGGCTGGACCAGTGGGGCGAGCAGACCCTGCCGGTGCTGGACAACATGATCGATCAGGGCCTGTGCGAGCCGGTGATCGTGGTCACGCCCACCTACTATTCCCGGGTGGAGGGCTGCCCGCTGGGCAGTGAGCAGGTGGAGGAGCTGGCCCGGCGGCTGGATGACCGGTACATCTCCGGCCAGGGCAAGGGCGACGACCGGGAGCAGAACATCTGGCCCCAATATTTTGGTCAGGAGCTGCGGAACAGCATCATCCCGGCGGTGGAGGGCAAATTCAGCACCTACGCCGGCGGTGACACCGGCGAGGAAAGCCTGATCACCTCCCGGGAGCACCGGGCCTTCGCGGGCCTGTCCCGCGGGTCGATGACCGTCTGCCGCTCCGGCCTGACCCAGAACGCGGACATCATTGCCTGGTTCGGCTCCTATTCCGGGGCATGGCAGGAGTTCGATGCCATGAAGGAGGCGCTGGAGGGGGAGTTTGCCGCGTATCCCATCCGCTTCTGGTATAACGGCAACGGCGTGGGAGACTTTGCGCTGCCCAACCACGAGAAATTCCGGGACCTGACGCTGGAGCAGATGGGCGACCGCTTTGTGGACGGGGAGAACTACGCCTTTGTGACCCTCACCGACGGCGCCCACCGGTACGAAAGCTGGATCGCGGATCTGTATAACTCGCTGCTGGTCTTTTTCCAGTGAGGGGGGAATCTGTGGTATAATACAGAAAAACGGGCTCTGCCACACCGGCGAAAAGGAGCCCTTCGGAAAGGACGGGAGAGCCATGTATCCGGGACGGGTGGAGCTGCATCTTCACATGGACGGCGCGCTGACCGAGGCCTTCGCGCGGGAGTGCCTGAAACAGCAGGGAATCAAAGAGCCGGAGGATCTGGCCGCGGCGCTGGCCGCCCAGCCGCTGTGCGAAAATCTGGTGGATTATTTAAAATGCTTCGACATTCCGCTGCGCATTCTGCAATACGCCGAAACGCTGGAGCGGTGCGCCTTTGATCTGGTCTGCCGGCTGGCCGGGCAGGGCTATGTGTACGCCGAGCTGCGGTTTGCCCCCGCCAGCCACTGCGCAAAAGGCCTGACCCAGCAGCAGGCGGTGGAAGCGGTGCTGCGGGGAATCCGGGCCGCAAGGGTTCAGTACCCGGAAATCGGCATCGGGCTGCTGCTCTGCTTTATGGTGGGCGGCGACGCCGACCACGAGGCTACCCTGAACGCCGCCCGGCAGTATCTGGGGCAGGGCGTTGTGGGCGTGGACATGGCCGGGGCCGAGGGCATGGTGCCCATGGAGCATTACCGGCCCCTGTTTGCCCGGGCAAAGGCGGAGGGCATCCCCTTCACCATCCACGCCGGAGAGTGCGGCAGCTGGGAGAACATCCTCACCGCCCTTTCCTTCGGGGCAAGGCGCATCGGCCACGGCACCGCGGCCATCCGTTCGCCGCAGTGCGTGGAGCGCTTGCGGGAGAGCGGCGCGGTGCTGGAATGCTGCTTCACCAGCAATTTGCAGACCCGGGCAGTGGCCACCCCGGCGGAGCATCCCATCCGGGCATTCCAGCAGGCGGGGCTGCGGGTGACCGTGAACACCGACAACCCCACCGTCTCGGCCACCACACTGGCCAACGAGCACCGGGTGCTGGCGGATCAGTTCGGCTTTTCCGACGAGGAGTTTTACCGGATGGACCGCACCGCGCTGGAAGCCGCCTTTGTGGGCGAGGGGCAGCGGAAGGCCCTGCTGGCCCGGCTGGAAACGCTGTGGGCCGAGGGGCAGAGCTGAGAAAAGAAGAAAGGGGCTGTTGCAAAATAGCCTAAAATGAAAAAAATGAGATAGACTTCCCCGAAAGGGTTGCCTATCTCATTTTT
>NZ_CAXSWZ010000028.1:0-41269 GCF_964241245.1 Allofournierella massiliensis | reverse complement strand
TTTTGTGCTGCTGTTTTTCTCCCTCCCTACATCTACAAATTTCGCTCAATTTTTGCTTGACTTTTTGTTTGCAGGCACTCCTTATATCTTTCTGTATACATTGAATTTGTATTTAGTAAAATGCAGACAACACCACGGATCGGCTTTTGGTTGGACAATTCCAACCAAACACCACAGCAGACAGCAGAAAACATTCTGAACGCTAGGAAGCCGGTATGATTGTTACATATAAGGGGAAGAAAAATTTCTTTTAGGTACTTGCTTTCCTAAAACTGATGTGATACAATGATTTAATCCAGAAAAGGAGTAAAAAATATGCGGCAAGGTATTCTTAAATAAAACTATAATCAAATAGTGGGAACAAAGGATTATGATAGCTCCTTTTGTAGGGGCTTAGTTTTTTGTACCCAATTTAAGAATACTTTTGCCTTATCAATTTTGACATATCCCCAAAAACAGCAATCACAAACAGGTGTATGCTGTATATGTGTATGTCCGCAACTTATAATCCCCAGTGGTAAAAGTATTTTACTGCTGGGGATTTTTATGCCCTTTGGGGCTGTAAAGGGAGGACAATCACATGAAAATAATCAATATTGGAATTCTTGCCCATGTAGACGCTGGAAAGACGACCTTGACGGAGAGCCTGCTATATGCCAGCGGAGCCATTTCAGAACCGGGGAGCGTCGAAAAAGGGACAACGAGGACGGACACCATGTTTTTGGAGCGGCAGCGTGGGATTACCATTCAAGCGGCAGTCACTTCCTTCCAGTGGCACAGATGTAAAGTTAACATTGTGGATACGCCCGGCCACATGGATTTTTTGGCGGAGGTGTACCGCTCTTTGGCTGTTTTAGATGGGGCCATCTTGGTGATCTCCGCTAAAGATGGCGTGCAGGCCCAGACCCGTATTCTGTTCCATGCCCTGCGGAAAATGAACATTCCCACCGTTATCTTTATCAACAAGATCGACCAGGCTGGCGTTGATTTGCAGAGCGTGGTTCAGTCTGTTCGGGATAAGCTCTCCGCCGATATTATCATCAAGCAGACGGTGTCGCTGTCCCCGGAAATAGTCCTGGAGGAAAATACCGACATAGAAGCATGGGATGCGGTCATCGAAAATAACGATAAATTATTGGAAAAGTATATCGCAGGAGAACCAATCAGCCGGGAAAAACTTGTGCGGGAGGAACAGCAGCGGGTTCAAGACGCCTCCCTGTTCCCGGTCTATTATGGCAGCGCCAAAAAGGGCCTTGGCATTCAACCGTTGATGGATGCGGTGACAGGGCTGTTCCAACCGATTGGGGAACAGGGGAGCGCCGCCCTATGCGGCAGCGTTTTCAAGGTGGAGTATACAGATTGCGGCCAGCGGCGTGTCTATCTACGGCTATACAGCGGAACGCTGCGCCTGCGGGATACGGTGGCCCTGGCCGGGAGAGAAAAGCTGAAAATCACAGAGATGCGTATTCCATCCAAAGGGGAAATTGTTCGGACAGACACCGCTTATCAGGGTGAAATTGTTATCCTTCCCAGCGACAGCGTGAGGTTAAACGATGTATTAGGGGACCAAACCCGGCTCCCTCGTAAAAGGTGGCGCGAGGACCCCCTCCCCATGCTGCGGACGACGATTGCGCCGAAAACGGCAGCGCAAAGAGAACGGCTGCTGGACGCTCTTACGCAACTTGCGGATACTGACCCGCTTTTGCGTTGCGAAGTGGATTCCATCACCCATGAGATCATTCTTTCTTTTTTGGGCCGGGTGCAGTTGGAGGTTGTTTCCGCTTTGCTGTCGGAAAAATACAAGCTTGAAACAGTGGTAAAGGAACCCTCCGTCATTTATATGGAGCGGCCGCTCAAAGCAGCCAGCCACACCATCCATATCGAGGTGCCGCCCAACCCGTTTTGGGCATCCATAGGACTGTCTGTTACACCACTCTCGCTTGGCTCCGGTGTACAATACGAGAGCCGGGTTTCGCTGGGATACTTGAACCAGAGTTTTCAAAACGCTGTCAGGGATGGTATCCGTTACGGGCTGGAGCAGGGCTTGTTCGGCTGGAACGTAACGGACTGTAAGATTTGCTTTGAATACGGGCTTTATTACAGTCCGGTCAGCACGCCGGCGGACTTCCGCTCATTGGCCCCGATTGTATTGGAACAGGCATTGAAGGAATCGGGGACGCAGCTGCTGGAACCTTATCTCTCCTTCATCCTCTATGCGCCCCAGGAATACCTTTCCAGGGCTTATCATGATGCACCGAAATACTGTGCCACCATCGAAACGGCCCAGGTAAAAAAGGATGAAGTTGTCTTTACTGGCGAGATTCCCGCCCGCTGTATACAGGCATACCGTACTGATCTGGCCTTTTACACCAACGGGCAGAGCGTATGCTTGACGGAACTGAAAGGGTATCAGGCCGCTGTCGGCGAGCCGGTCATCCAGCCCCGCCGTCCAAACAGCCGCCTGGATAAGGTGCGCCATATGTTCAGTAAGATCACTTGATACACCACAGCGAGGAAGGTTATTGTATTTCCCTGTCTTTCGTGGTAAAATGTAGTTGTAAACCACCAGAGAAACCAATCTAATTTTACCGTTGATAGCCATTTTCTTGATAGCCAAATGATAGCAAAAGTTCGGCAAGCCCATAGGATAAGGATAATAGGTATCAGGAAAAATCAAATGGTATCAAATCCCCCAAACAAAAGCGTTTAGAATTAAGTTTCATTTTGCGAGTTTTAGAAAATGACGAAGTGGTGGCTATTTTTAATGAGCAACAATATGCGCAAGATTTTATCGCTTACGAAAAGACAATTTCTGATAAGCAATTTGAAATTGAAAAAGTAGATATTGCTGCATTATCTTAAAATTTTGTATAATAGGAATTGAAGTTAAATTAGATGCTAAAAATTTGTAATTAAGAAGGAGGGATTCGTCATGTTGGTATTCCAAATGCGTAATGTAGATAAAACATCTACTGTTTTGAAACAGACTAAAAACAGTGATTACGCAGATAAATAAATACGTTAGATTAATTCCTACCAGTGACTAATCTTATGACTTTTTAAACAGATAACTAAAATTACAAACAAATCGTTTAACTTCTGTATTTGTTTATAGATGTAATCACTTCAGGAGAGATTACATGAACAAAAATATAAAATATTCTCAAAACTTTTTAACGAGTGAAAAAGTACTCAACCAAATAATAAAACAATTGAATTTAAAAGAAACCGATACCGTTTACGAAATTGGAACAGGTAAAGGGCATTTAACGACGAAACTGGCTAAAATAAGTAAACAGGTAACGTCTATTGAATTAGACAGTCATCTATTCAACTTATCGTCAGAAAAATTAAAACTGAATACTCGTGTCACTTTAATTCACCAAGATATTCTACAGTTTCAATTCCCTAACAAACAGAGGTATAAAATTGTTGGGAATATTCCTTACCATTTAAGCACACAAATTATTAAAAAAGTGGTTTTTGAAAGCCGTGCGTCTGACATCTATCTGATTGTTGAAGAAGGATTCTACAAGCGTACCTTGGATATTCACCGAACACTAGGGTTGCTCTTGCACACTCAAGTCTCGATTCAGCAATTGCTTAAGCTGCCAGCGGAATGCTTTCATCCTAAACCAAAAGTAAACAGTGTCTTAATAAAACTTACCCGCCATACCACAGATGTTCCAGATAAATATTGGAAGCTATATACGTACTTTGTTTCAAAATGGGTCAATCGAGAATATCGTCAACTGTTTACTAAAAATCAGTTTCATCAAGCAATGAAACACGCCAAAGTAAACAATTTAAGTACCATTACTTATGAGCAAGTATTGTCTATTTTTAATAGTTATCTATTATTTAACGGGAGGAAATAATTCTATGAGTCGCTTTTTTAAATTTGGAAAGTTACACGTTACTAAAGGGAATGGAGATAAATTATTAGATATACTACTGACAGCTTCCAAGAAGCTAAAGAGGTCCCTAGCGCCTACGGGGAATTTGTATCGATAAGGGGTACAAATTCCCACTAAGCGCTCGGGACCCCTTGTAGGAAAATGTCCTAAGTGTGGCAACAATATTGTATTAAAAAAATCGTTTTATGGTTGTTCAAATTATCCTGAATACCCATTTACCGTCTGCGGTCAGACCGTCCTGCTCTGCAACGCCGCCCTTGCCGACGCGATCTCTGTTTTGCCGGAGCAGACGCGGGAAGAAATCCTGCGCTATTACTTTCTGCGCCAGCCGCAGCGCGTGATCGGCGCGTGTATTGGCCGGTCACGCAGCACAGCGGGGCGGCATATCCAGCTTGCCTTGCAGCGGCTACGCGAAGAAATGGGGGTGAGCCGGTATGAGTAGACTTCTCCCCTATGAAACAATCCTCAAAGCCCGTGAGGGCGACCCAGAAGCCGTGAACGCTGTCCTGCTCCACTACGCCGGATATATCCGCTATTTCTCAAAAGTGAACGGGCAGGTCAACGCCGAGGTGGAGGACTATGTAAAGCAGCGGTTAATTGACTGTCAATTCAAGTTCCGGCTTGACGAACCACCGGACAAGTCATAAAAACTGAATACCAGCCGCCACCGACGCGGCCAGCGAAAGCAGTAAGTCTTGAAAAAGATTTACTGCTTTTTTTGTTGTCCGGCTCCGCTCCCGGCCATTTTGCCCCCTGCCGGTTGTAGTAGTAAGCGAGGAGGGAATTTTTCTGCCCTGGTGTTTGGCATTTGGAGCATTTACCCGTAGTAGAGGGCAAAGAGAAAGGATTTCTCCAACACCGGGTAGAAACCACTGCGTCCGGTGTCATTTTAGCGAAAGCGGGCAGGAATGCCCTTTACAGGATTAGTAGTAGCAGAAAAAGAGAAACAAACTTTTGTGGTTGCAGTTTTCCAAAAAAGTGGCGGACGGAAGTGAGAGAAAGTTTGCAGTCACGGAGAGCAAGTTTCTACCACGGTGCCAAAATCCGCAATTCTGCAGTTTTGCCCCTCGCGGGAAACTTGTTGGGGAGTGCCTTCCCCAAACCCTGCTCATGCGCCCTTACGGGCGAGAAAGGAGGTCACACCATGCGAAAGAAATACAACACGCCCCACCGCAGCCGCGTTGTGAAAACCCGGCTGTCCGAAGATGAGTATGCCGACTTCACAGCGCGGCTTGCGCCCTATGGTATCAGCCAGTCCGAATTTCTCCGGCAGGCGATACGGCGGGCGACCATACGCCCGGTTGTCCATGTGTCGTCGGTCAATGACGAGTTGCTTTCCGCTGTCGGGAAGCTGACAGCCGAGTACGGCAGGATCGGCGGCAACCTCAATCAGATTGCCCGGTATCTGAACGAATACGGCGTACCCTACAACACCCTTTCCGGCGAGGTACGCGCCGCCATATCCGACCTTGCCGTCCTCAAGTATGAAGTCCTCAAGAAAGTAGGTGACGCGGTTGGCAACACTCAAGCATATCAACTCTAAAAACGCCGACTACGGAGCCGCCGAGCAATATCTTCTCTTTGAGCATGACGAGTTTACCATGAAGCCCGTCCTTGATGAAACCGGCAGGCTTATCCCCCGCGAGGACTACCGGCTGTCCACGCTGAACTGCGACGGGGAGGATTTTGCCGTTGCGTGTATGCGGGCCAATCTCCGCTATCAGAAAAACCAGCGGCGGGAAGATGTGAAAAGCCACCACTACATCATCAGCTTTGACCCGCGGGACGGGCCGGACAACGGCCTGACCGTAGACCGGGCGCAGGCGTTGGGGGAACAATTCTGTAAAGAGCATTTTCCCGGCCACCAGGCCCTTGTCTGCACCCACCCGGACGGGCATAACCACAGCGGCAACATTCATGTGCATATCGTCATAAACAGCCTGCGGATTGAGGAAGTGCCGTTCCTGCCCTACATGGACAGGCCGGCCGATACGAAAGTCGGCTGCAAGCACCGATGTACCGACGCTGCCCTGCGCTACTTCAAATCCGAAGTCATGGAGATGTGCCACCGGGAGGGGCTTTATCAAATCGACCTCTTGAACGGCAGCAAGAACCGCGTCACCGACCGGGAGTATTGGGCGCAGAAAAAGGGACAGGCCGCGCTGGACAAGCAGAACGCCCCCATGATTGCCGATAGTATCACGCCCCGGCAGACCAAGTTTGAAACGAACAAGGAGAAGCTGCGGCAGACCCTACGGAAAGCCCTTGCCACCGCCGCCAGCTTTGACGAGTTTTCCTCTCTGTTGCTGCAGGAGGGTGTGACCGTCAAGGAGAGCCGGGGGCGGCTTTCCTACCTCACGCCGGACAGGACAAAGCCAATTACCGCCCGGAAGCTGGGCGACGATTTTGACCGCGCCGCTGTCTTTGCCGTTTTAGAGCAAAACGCCGCCAGAGCAGCCGAAGCGCCAGCCAGATCCCCCGATCCCCCACGCACCATAAAAGACCGCTTGCAGGTTGCCAGAGCCGAGATAGCCGCCCCGAAACAGGACGGAGTGCAGCGGCTTGTGGACATTGAGCAGAAAATGGCCGAGGGCAAAGGCCGGGGCTATGAACGCTGGGCGAAGATACCTTGCCGCCAACGGGAAAAGCTACCAGAACTATGCCGCCGCCCTGCGGATATGGGCGGGGAACGACAAAAAGGAAGCCCCTAAAAAGGGCATACCAGACTACTCATGCAAGGAGGGCGAGAGTTTATGAAGAATGAAATCAACGCGGTTTTGGAGAATATGACGACCACCATCCCGGAGCCGGAGGACTACACCGGCGAGGACGGTTTACTGTACTGCGGCAAGTGCCGCAAGCCGAAAGAAGCCTATTTTGCGCCGGATAAGGCCGCTATCTTCGGGCGCGACCGCCACCCGGCAGAGTGCGACTGCCAGAGAACCGCCCGCGAGGAACGGGAAGCCGCCGAAAAGCGGCGCAGACACCTTGACACCGTGGAAGAACTGAAACGCCGGGGCTTTACCGACCCCACCATGCGGGACTGGACTTTCGAGAACGACAACGGCAGGAACCCGCAGACCGGGCTTGCCCGCCGGTATGTGGAGCATTGGGAAGATATGCGGACAGACAATATCGGCTGCCTGTTCTGGGGCGGCGTAGGCACCGGCAAAAGCTACCTTGCAGGCTGTATCGCAAACGCCCTCATGGAGAAAGAAATCCCCGTCCGCATGACGAACTTTGCTCTTATCCTCAATGACCTTGCCGCCAGCTTTGAGGGGCGCAACGAGTACATTTCCCGCCTTTGTCGTTATCCGCTGCTGATCCTTGACGACTTCGGCATGGAACGCGGGACGGAATACGGGCTGGAACAGGTGTTCAATGTGATTGACAGCCGTTACCGCAGCGGCAAGCCGCTGATCGTCACGACCAACCTTACGCTGGACGACCTGCACAACCCGGAGGACACCGCCCATTCCCGGATTTATGACCGCCTGCTTTCCATGTGCGTCCCGGTACGCTTTACCGGCGACAACTTCCGGCAGGAAACCGCCAAGCGGAAAATGGAGAGCATGAAGAAACTGATTACCGACTGAAAGGAGTATTGCCTATGGCAGATAACAAGCAGCACGACACCCGCACCACCCGCCGCCCTGACTGTGTGACGGAAATCCGCATGGGCAATTCCGTCCTTGTCGTGTCCGGCTATTTCAAGAAAGACACCACAACCACAGCCGCCGACAAAATGGCGCGGGTACTGGAAGCGGAAGCCGCTGCTACACAGGAGCCGACTTATCCGGCGTGAACCGGGGCATGGAAAAGCGGCCATGCCAGGGAGCATGACCGCTGGAACGAAAATCGGAAGTGCTTTAGCAATTCTTAATCTCATTCTCTATAAAATAATTTGCAATTTCAAAGGCTTTTATTCTTCTCTTTGCCAATGTGATTTGTGATTTATAACGCTCGGAATTATCCTTTGATTCAAATGTTTTTACTGTTTCTCTTAGCTTGTGCAGAGTTGAATCAATTTGCCTTTTGGCCGCGGTTAATTCATCTATTGTATACTTCATGTTTTCTCCTTTAACTTCTGATTTTTTTGTTAAATCAGAGTATACCACGGAGTTATGAACTTTTCTACTGCAAATATGGGACGACAACCCATACCATAAAAATCGGAAAATTGAAAAGCTGTAAAGAAGCAAATTTAACGCTTTTGCCGCTGTACAGCCCCCGCCGTTCCGTGGTACAATGAAACCACGGAATAGTGGGGCTGGCTGTCGGAAACGGAGGATTTTATGTTAAGACAAGCCACCCAAAACCTCATTACCGCCCTTTATCCGAGATTGTCCCACGAGGATGAATTGCAAGGCGAGAGTAATTCCATATCGAACCAAAAAAGGATACTCGAAACCTACGCAAAACAGAACGGCTTTACCAATCTGCGCTGGTACACCGACGACGGTTTTTCCGGCGCGAACTTCCAGCGGCCCGGATTTCAAGCCATGCTTGCGGACATTGAAGCCGGGAAAGTGGGTACGGTCATCGTCAAGGACATGAGCCGGTTAGGGCGAAACTACTTGCAGGTAGGGTTTTACACGGAAATGCTGTTCCCTCAAAAGGGTGTGCGTTTTATCGCTGTCAACGATAATGTGGACAGTGCCAGCGAGGGCATGGACAACGATTTTACCCCGCTGCGAAATCTGTTCAATGAATGGCTGGTGAGAGATACGAGCAAGAAAATCAAGGCAGTGAAAAAGTCAAAAGGCATGAGCGGCAAGCCTGTTACCAGCAAGCCGGTTTACGGCTATGTGATGGACGAGGACGAGAATTTTATTATAGACGAGGAAGCCGCCCCGGTGGTGCAGCAGATTTACCAGCTTTGCCTTGCCGGGAACGGCCCGACCAAGATTGCCCGTATGCTGACGGAGCAGCAAATCCCCACGCCGGGGACGCTGGAATATCAGCGGACAGGCAGCACCCGCCGTTATCACCCAGGCTATGAGTGCAAATGGGCGACCAACACCGTCGTTCATATCCTCGAAAACCGAGAGTACACCGGATGTCTGGTGAACTTCAAAACGGAAAAGCCTTCTTATAAGGTCAAGCACAGCATAGAGAACCCCGTCGAGAAGCAGGCCATTTTCGAGAACCACCATGAGCCGATCATCGACAAGGAAACATGGGAACGGGTGCAGGAGTTACGCAAACAGCGCAAACGCCCGAACCGCTACGATGAAGTGGGGCTGTTCTCCGGGATTTTGTTCTGCGCCGACTGCGGCCATGTGCTGTATCAGCAGCGGTATCAGAACAAAGACCGCAAACAGGACTGCTACATCTGCGGCAGCTACAAGAAGCGCACCCGCAACTGTACGGCGCACTTTATCCGCACCGATCTGTTGACCGCTGGTGTCCTGGCAAATCTCCGGCAAGTGACCGAATACGCAGCCAAGCATGAGAGCCGGTTTGTGAAACTACTTGTCCAGCAGAACGAGATCGGCGGCAAGCGAAAGACCGCCGCAGCCATCAAGCAGCTTGAACAGGCGCAGGAACGCATTTCTGAAATCAGCCGCATTATCAAGCGGCTGTATGAGGACAATGTAAACGGCAAAATCAGCGATGAGCGTTTCATGGAACTGTCGGCTGACTACGAAGCCGAGCAAGCGGAGCTGAAAAAGAGAGCCGCCGCCCTGCAAGCCGAACTGGACAAGTCACAGGCAGCTACCGTCAACGCCGAGAAATTTATGGGCATTGTCCGCAAGCACCTTGCCTTTGAAGAACTGACCCCCACTCTCTTGCGGGAAATGATCGAGAAAATTGTGGTGCATGAGTGCAGCTATGATGAGAACGGCACCCGCAGGCAGGACATTGAGATTTATTACAGCTTTGTCGGCAAGATTGACTTGCCCGAATAACCGCCCGACCTATCCGACACAATGGCCAAGTGTCGGATAGGAACGGCAAAATTTTTTGCACTTCTATTGCTTCTTTATCACACATAAGCAAAAAGCCAGGGCATCAAGCAGCTCATGGCCGGCGGGGGTGTCGCCCTCATCGGCGTGACCCTGATCCCGCTGCTGTCCGGCCTGCTGGGCTGATGGCTCCCCATAACACCCGCGGGAGGTCCCGGTACACGGGGCCTCCCGCAAAGGAGGTGATCCCCGTTGATCTTTGACGCGATACAGGAGTGGTTCCAGGAACTGCTCATTGACGGTATCATATCCAACCTGACCGGGATGTTTGATACCCTGAATGCCAAGGTGGGCGAGATCGCCGGGGAGGTGGGCATGACGCCCTCGGCGTGGAACAGCGGTATCTTCAACATGGTCCGTAACCTCTCGGAGACCGTCATTGTCCCCATCGCCAGCATCGTCCTCACCTTTGTCATGTGCTATGAGCTTATCCAGCTCATCATTGAAAAGAACAATCTCCATGACTTCGACACCTGGATCTTCTTCAAGTGGATCTTCAAGACCTTCTGCGCGGTGCTCATCGTCACCAACACCTGGAACATCGTCATGGCGGTGTTCGATGTGGCGCAGAATGTGGTGAGCCAGAGCGCCGGCGTCATTATTTCGGACGCGGGCATCGACATATCCAGCGTGACCGCCGACCTGGAGACCCAGCTCGCGGATTGGAGCATTGGCGCCCTGCTGGGGCTGTGGTTCCAGAGCATCTTCGTGGGGCTGTGTACGCAAATCCTCTCCATCTGTATCTTCCTGGTCATCTACGGCCGGATGATTGAGGTGTATTTGGTGACCTCGATAGGTCCCATCCCCTTTGCCACGATGGCGAACCGGGAATGGGGCAACACGGGGCAGAACTATCTCCGCTCCCTGCTGGCCCTGGGCTTCCAGGCGTTCCTCATTATGATCTGCGTGGGCATCTACGCGGTGCTGGTGGAGGGCATCTCCCTGAGCGGCGACAACATCTCCGGCGCTATCTGGGGGTGCATGGGGTACACGGTGCTCCTGTGCTTCACGCTTTTCAAGACCGGCAGCCTCGCTAAGTCCCTGTTCGGGGCGCATTGAGGAGGTGGCTGTTTGAAGATCGGATTGGTGGATGTGGACTCTCACAACTTTCCCAACCTCTGCCTGATGAAGCTCTCCGAGTATCATACACGGCGGGGCGACCGGGTGGAGTGGTGGAGCCCCAAAGGCCGCTATGACCTGGTTTACAAGAGCCGTGTATTCACGGACACCTACTCCAAGGACACCATCGTGGTGAACAATGCGGACCAGGTCATTCAGGGCGGTACGGGCTATGGGCCGGGTGGCAAGGACCTCCCCTATGAGATTGAGCACATCCGGCCGGACTACTTTTTGTATCCGCGGTTTTTGGGAACGGCCTACGGCTTTTTGAGCCGGGGCTGTCCGAGAAACTGCGGATTTTGCATTGTCAGCGGCAAGGAGGGGCGCAGGAGCGTCAAAGTCGCTGACCTCTCTGAATTTTGGCGCGGTGAGGACGAGATCAAACTGCTGGACCCCAACCTGCTGGCCTGCCCGGACCATGAGGCGCTGCTGGAACAGCTTGCCGCCAGCCGGGCGCTGGTGGACTTTACCCAGGGACTGGACATCCGGCTGACGAACCCGGACAACATCGCCCTGCTGAACAAGGTGCGGACCAAGGCGGTGCATTTCGCCTGGGACAACCCGGAGGAGGACCTGACGGAGCACTTCCGGCGCTTTGTGGCGCATACCGCCATCCGAAGCGACCGGAACCGGCGGGTGTATGTACTGACCAACTACGGCAGCACCCATGAGCAGGACCTCTACCGGGTGAACACCCTGCGGGCCCTGGGGTATGACCCCTATGTGATGATCTATGAGCGTCCCACCGCCCCCAAGATCACCCGCCATCTTCAACGGTGGGTGAACAACAAACGGATTTTCCACACGGTAAAAGATTTCAAGGACTATGCTCCCATGAAAAAGGAGGTGCATTGATTGGCCTATGTAACGATCCCAAAGGACCTGAGCCGGGTACAGAGCAAGGTTCTGTTCGGCCTGACCAAGCGGCAGGTGATTTGTTTTGGAGCGGCAGCGGTGATCGGCGTGCCGCTTTTCTTTCTGACCAAGGAGGCGCTGGGCACCACCACGGCGGCGCTCTGCATGATTCTGGTCATGCTGCCTTTTTTCCTGTTCGCCATGTACCAGCGCAACGGGCAGCCCCTGGAGGTGTTCCTGGGGCACCTTATTCAGAACAAGTTTATCCGCCCAAAGACACGGATCTACCAGACCAACAATCTCTATTCCGCCCTGGTGCGGCAATACAAACTGGAACAGGAGGTGAGAAAGATTGCAGGCAAAAACGGCAAGACAAGAAAAAACGGCAAAGCCCAGGCGTAAGCTGACCCGCGCCGAGCGAAAGCAGATCGAGGCGGTGGTCCGCAAGGCCAAGGGGGACGGGAAAGCCCATACGGTGCAGGACAGCATCCCCTTCCGCAATATGTTCCCGGACGGGCTGTGCCGGCTGGAGGGCGGGACCTTCTCCAAGACCATCGCCTTTGAGGATGTCAACTACCGCCTGGCTTCGCCGGAGGACCAGCGGGACATCTTTGAACATCTCTGCGACTTCTACAACGGCTATGACCCCTCCATCGGGGTGCAGATGACTTTGAGCAGCCGGTATGTGGAGCATGGGCCGGAGGAGGACCTGTTCGGCATCCATCCCCAGGGGGACGACCTGGACCCTGTCCGGGAGGACGCGGCCGGGATACTACGCTTCCAGTATGAGCGGGGCAGCAACGGCTATGTGAAAACCAAGTATGTCACCCTGACCATCGAGGCGGAGAACCTTCTGGCGGCGCGGGCGCGCTTCGCCCGCATTGAGACCGACACCCTCAACCGCTTCAAGGTCATGGGGGCCGCCGCCCATGTGCTGGACGGGAAGGAGCGGCTGGAACTGCTTCACGGTATCCTCCACCCGGCAGACGGCCGCCGTCCGGAGGGCGGGAAGTTCGCCTTTGACTGGGACTGGCTGGCGCCCAGCGGGCTGTCGGTCAAGGACTTCATCTCCCCGTCCTCCTTCCACTTCGGGGAGACCCGCACCTTCCGCATTGGCGAGATGTACGGGGCGGTGAGCTTTTTGCAGATTACCGCCCCGGAGATCCACGACCGCATTTTGGCGGAGTTCATGGAGACCGAGGGCAATATCCTGGTGACCATGCACATCCGGGGCATCAACCAGAATGAGGCCATCAAAATGGTCAAGCGGAAAATCACCGACCTGGACGCCATGAAAATTGCGGAGCAGAAGCGGGCGGTGCGCAGCGGATATGACATGGACATCCTTCCCAGCGACCTTGCCACCTACGGCGGTGCGGCAAAGACCATCCTCCAGGACCTGCAATCTCGCAACGAGAGAATGTTCAATTTGACCTTCCTGGTCATGCACATGGCGGAGACAAAGCAGAAGCTGGAGATCGCCGTGTCCCAGGCGGCCAGCGTCGCCCAGACCTACAACTGCCTTCTGACCCGGCTGGACTTCCAGCAGGAGGACGGGCTGATGAGCAGCCTTCCCCTGGGGCTCAACCGTATCAGGATCGAGAGAAGTCTCACCACTTCGGCGCTGGCGGTGTTCGTTCCCTTCGTCACCCAGGAGCTGTTCATGGGCGGGGACGCTATGTACTACGGCCTCAATGCTTTGAGCAACAACATGATCCTTCTGGACCGCAAACAGTCCAGAAGCCCCAACGGGCTGGTGTTCGGCACGCCGGGCAGCGGCAAGTCCATGAGCTGTAAGCGGGAGATCACCTTCATCATCCTGACCACCAAAGATAACGTCATCATCTGCGACCCGGAGGACGAGTATTCGCCCCTGGTGAAGCGGCTGGGCGGGCAGGTGATCCGGCTGTCCCCGTCCAGCACCGACTATGTGAACCCGCTGGACATCAACCTGAATTATTCGGATGAGGAGAACCCCCTGGCGCTGAAAAGTGACTTCGTGCTGTCCTTCTGCGAGCTCATCATGGGTAGCAAGACGGGGCTGGAGGCCATCGAGAAAACCGTCATCGACCGGGCTGTGCAGAAGATCTACCAGCCCTACTTCGCGGACCCCCGGCCGGAGAATATGCCCATCCTGGGCGACCTGATGGAGGCGCTGCTGGCGCAGGGCATCCCGGAGGCGGACCGTGTGGCGCAGGCATTGGATCTGTATGTCAACGGCTCCCTCAACTTCTTCAACCACCGCACCACGGTGGACATCCGCAACCGGCTGGTCTGCTTTGACATCAAGGGCCTGGGCAAAAACCTGAAAAAGCCGGGGATGCTCATTGTCCAGGACGCGGTGTGGAACACAGTCACCATCAACCGGGCCATCGGCCGCTCCACCTGGTATTTCGTGGATGAGTTCCACCTTCTGCTGAAGGAGGAGCAGACGGCGGCCTATTCGGCGGAGATCTGGAAGCGGTTTAGAAAATGGGGCGGGGTGCCTACCGGGGCGACCCAGAACCCCAAGGACCTGCTCTCCTCCCCGGAGATCGAGAACATCCTGGAGAACAGCGACTTCATCTATATGCTCAACCAGGCCGCCGGCGACCGGAAGATCCTGGCGGAGCGGCTGAACATCTCCTCGGAACAGCTTGCCTATGTGACCAATTCCGAGCCGGGCCACGGGCTGCTGTTCTTCAACAATGTGATCCTGCCCTTTGCGGACGACTTCCCCAAGGACACGGAGCTTTACAAGCTGCTCACCACCAAGCCCAGCGAAGTGGAGCACGCGGCGGAAACGGAGGCGTGAATATGAAGAACAAACTGTATATCATCGAAGGAAAAACCTATCTCGACCATATCAACGATGAGGTCCACCTGTACGGCCTTCTCCATCAGCTTGCCTTCCTGGCGGGCCGGATCAAGGACGAGGAGGATGTGTTCCATGTGCTGGACACGGCGAAGCGGTACGGCGAGATCGCCGAGGAGAAGTTCCAGGGCTGGGACATCCCCGGCCGCTACCTGGTGTTCGGCGACCCCAAGGATTTGAAGGGGCTCATGGACAAGGAGCTGGACGAGGTGGAAGTGGTTCCCGCAGAGGAGCCGGCGCCCAAGAAGTACAAGGACGAGTACATCATCCCCGGCAGCGGCTTCCGTATGCTGGTGGGCGACATCCACCACCTGATCGTCCTCTACTATTCGCTGGCCCGCCGCCTGTCCGAGGCGGAAACGGAGAAGGACTTCCTCCGCCTGAAGAAAAAGGCAGGCGGCTATGAGAAGGTGCTGAAAAAGCTCTACCGCAGCCTGGGCCTCCCGGAGGACAGCAACGCCGCCCAGGACATCCTGGAGGAGTCCATCATCAAGCGCCATAATCTGGTCCGCCTGGAGGATGTGGAGGAGCCCCAGGACGAGGGAGACCTTGAAGGGGACGAGGTATGGAGCGACTGACTCATGTGAGCCTGTTCTCCGGCATTGGCGGTCTGGACCTGGCGGCGGAGGCAGCTGGGTTCGAGACCGTCTGCCAGTGTGAATGGGCGGACTACCCCTATTCCATCCTGGAACGGCACTGGCCAGACGTGCCGAAGTTCCGGGACATCACCACATTCACGAAGGAGGCGTTTTTTGAGAAAACAGGACTTGAAACAGTCACCATTATCTCCGGCGGCTTCCCCTGCCAGCCCTTCTCCACCGCGGGAAAACGGAAGGGCTTTGCGGATGAACGCTACCTGTGGCCGGAGATGTGCCGCGTTATTGCCGAGCTGCGGCCCCGTTGGGTGCTTGGGGAAAATGTTGCTGGCTTCATCAATATGGGGCTCGACAAAACGATTTTTGACCTGGCAAAAGCGGGATACGCTGTTCTCCCATTCGTATTTCCGGCTTGCGGCGTCGGCGCGTGGCATGAGCGCCAGCGAACTTTTATCGTCGCGGCTGATGTTTCCCACGCCCCTTGCCTCCGACAAATCCACCTGCAGGGACGCGGCAAACCTGGATGTGTTCCTGTCGGACAATGGGATCTTCCGCAAGCGGAACAGGGACGGGACGATCTGGAGCCTGAGCCTTTCGGCGGCGGTGTTCTACCTGACGCCGGCGGCGTCGGAGGGCTACCGCTCCACCCTGAAACCGGAGGCCTTCCGGGGCAAGTCCCCGTCCAGCAACCTTTCGGCCCAGGTGATCCACCAGGAGCAGCCCCTGTCGGAGAAGGCGGCGCTGAACCCGGATTGGGTGGAATGGCTCATGGGCTTCCCGAAAGGATGGACGGCCGTATCCTCTGGGCCGGCGAGCCGGAGGGCGTCCCCCGCATAACCGAGGACACGAAGGACCGGGCCCTGCGGCTGAAAACCCTGGGCAACGCGGTCTGCCCGCCCCAGGCCTATCCCATTTTTCACTATATCGCGGCGATTGAAACCGGGGCGTGCGCCGGCATCTGCCCCTATGGAGGAGGTGACGGATAAATGCAGGAATGGAAAGCCTCCGAGAAGGAGGCCCAGAAGATGACCCGTGACGGGGCCATTTCGGTGAACCTGGTGACCGGCGAGGCCACCCATATTTCGGACCGTCCCTCGGAGCAGGACTATTCCTCCGCTGATGACACGGCGGAAACGTCTGGCCGGGTAGTGGATGAGATGGAGGGCCATGTGGAACGGCGCCAGGCGAAAAAAGTGCGGCACAAGCGGCGCGACACCTTCCGGGAGGGTGAGGCGGCCAGGGACCGCCCTTCCTCCCTTTTGCAGTTTTCGGAGGCAGACCGGGCGGCGCCGGAGCTGAAAAAGGCTGTCCGCAAGTCCGACAAGGCAGCGGATAAGCTGGACGCGGCAAAGGCCGCCGTCCCCGTGAAGCCGCCCGGCAAGGAACACGGCAACCCGCTGGCCCGGCCGATCCAGGAGGTCAAGTCTACCCTCCACGGCGAGGTGAGCAAGGTGGAGGGTGAAAACTCCGGCGTCCAGGCCGGCCACCTGGGGGAGCGGCAGATCGAGAAGGCTGTGGGCTATGGCGGCCGCCGCTTCCACCAGGCGCGGGCAGACCGCAAGCTGAAACCCTGGCGGGATGTATCAAAAGCGGAGCAGGCGGCGGTGAAAGCCAATGCGGATTTCTATTGGCAGAAATCCGTCATGGAGAACCCCCAGCTTGCGTCCAGCAATCCCATCTCCCGGCTGTGGCAGAAGAAGCGCCTGCAAAAGCAGTACGCCGCCGCACACCGGGCAGGGACCGGCGCGACCCAGGCCGCGGGCAAGGCGTCCCAGACCGCCGCCTCCGCAGCGAAGAAGGGCGGCGGGACCATCGCCCAGAAGCTGGGCGGCTTCGTTACCAAAAACAAGCACACCCTCCTCATCGTGGGCTGGATTGGGCTGATCCTCATGCTCATCATGGGGCTGATGCAGTCCTGCACCTCCATGTTCGGGGGCGGGACTTCCGGCCTGGTGGCCTCCTCCTATCTTTCGGAGGACTCAGACCTGACCGGGGCCGAGGCCGCCTACTGCGAGATGGAGGCGGAGCTGCAAGAATATCTGGACACCTACGAGGCCACCCACGACTACGACGAATATCACTTTGACCTGGACGAGATCGAGCATGACCCCTATGTGCTGCTGTCCATCCTGTCGGCGCTTCACGAGGGGGTGTTCACCCTGGACGAGGTGCAAGGGGATCTGGAAATGCTCTTTGACAAGCAGTACATCCTCACCGAGACCGTGACCACTGAAACACGGTATCGGACAGAAACGAGGACGGACAGCGAGGGCAACGAGTACGAGGTAGAGGTTCCCTACACCTGGTACATCTGCACCGTCACGCTGGAGAATTTCGACCTCTCCCATGTGCCGGTCTATATCATGGGCGAGGACCAGCTCTCCATGTACGCCGTGTATATGTCCACCCTGGGCAACCGGCCGGACCTGTTCCCGTCCTCCGGGTATGTGGGCAAGTACATTGAGAACCCGCCCACGGCCTGGGACATCCCCGCCGAGTATCTGACGGATGAGCGGTTCGCCACTCTCATCACCGAGGCGGAGAAATACCTGGGATACCCTTATGTCTGGGGCGGGAGCAGCCCGGAGACCTCCTTCGACTGTTCCGGCTTCGTGAGCTATGTGCTGACCAATACCGGGCTGTGCAACACCGGGCGGCTGGGCGCCCAGGGGCTCTACAATATCTCCACCCCGGTATCCGATCCCCAGCCGGGCGACCTGGTGTTTTTCGTGGGGACCTACGACACAAGCGGGATTTCCCATGTGGGCATTTATGTGGGCGACAATATGATGCTGCACTGTGGAGATCCGATCTCCTACACTAATTTGAACACCAGCTACTGGCAATCACACTTTTATGCCTACGGCCGGCCGCCGTACAACTGATGGGAGGTGGTAAAGCATCAATATGGTTTCCTACGGGGGCGGTGCCAACAGCACCGCCCTTTTGATTGGCCTGCACCAGCACCGTATCCCGGTGGACCTGATCCTCTTTGCGGATACCGGGGCGGAGCATCCCCACACCTATGCCTACCTGGACATCATGGACCGCTGGCTGAAGGACCACGGGATGCCGCCCATCACCAGAGTGTATAAGACCACGCGGGACGGAAAGCGGCTAACCTTGGAACAGGAGTGTTTGCAGAGCGGCACCCTGCCTTCTATGGCCTATGGCTTCAAGCGGTGTTCCCTGAAACACAAGATCGGGCCGCAGGAAAAGTTCTGCAACCGCTACCCGCCCTGCCGCAAGGTCTGGGCGGCTGGAAAGCGGGTGGTGAAGTTCATTGGATACGACGCCGGCGAGAGCTATCGCAGCGACAAGGTGCTGCTGGGCGACCTGGCCGACCCAAAATACAGCAAGTGGTATCCCCTGATGGAATGGGGATGGGACCGGGCAGCGTGTATGCAGGCCATTGAAAATGCGGGTCTGCCCCAGCCGGGCAAATCCTCCTGCTTCTTCTGCCCCAGCATGAGGGCGGAGGAGATCATCCACCTGCGGGACCACCACCCGGACCTGTTCCGAAGGGCCATCGCCCTGGAGGACAACGCCCGCCCCAATTTGAAAACGGTCCAGGGCCTGGGCCGTAACTATTCATGGAAAGAACGATATCATCCAGCACCACCACCGCGTCATAGGAGGCGCCCTTCTTTTCAGACCACATCCCCTTGACGGAGGTGCGGCCCTTTTTCAGCAGGTCGCCGGCCATTTTCTTGGTCAGTTCCTTTTTGCGGGAGGTCCAGAAGCGGTCATCCTTCCACAGCACAAACTGGCAGGAGCGGTCGGAGCAGTAAAAATTCTTCTTGCCCTCATACACCGGCTTGCCGCAGCGGGGACAGAGACCCACGGTCTCACGCTCCGGGGCAAACAGCTTCTGGCCCTCCTCGGAAATGTGGGAGTAGTTTTTCACAAGCTCCCGCGTCATTTCAGAAATTCCCGCCATAAATGAAACGGGGTCCGCCTCGCCCCTGGCAATGCCGGTCAGCTTCTGTTCCCACTCCGCCGTGAGCATGGGGGAGGTCAGGGTATCCGGCAGGACGGTGACCAGGTTGATCCCCGCCTTGGTGGGAATAAGGCTTTTGCCCTTGCGCTCCACAAATCCGGCCGCCACCAGCTTCTCCAGGATCGCCGCCCTGGTAGCCGGGGTGCCCAAGCCGCGCCGTTCCGCATCCTCCGGGATGTCCTCCTTGCCGGCGTTCTCCATGGCCGACAGGAGGGTGTCCTCCGTGTGCACCTTGGGCGGAGTGGTGAAGTGTTCGGTGACAGAGGCCTCCACCTGGTCAAAGGTCTGCCCCTCGGTGAAGTCCGGCAGGGCGGCGGGTTCCGCCTCGTCCTCCGGCTCCTCTTTCAGGGAAGCGCGGAAAATGCGGTCAATGTCCTTCCACCCCAGGGACAGCACATGGCGGCCCTTGGCGGTGAAGGTCTGCCCGCCGCAGGTAAAGGTCGCCGTGACAGTCTCGTACACAAAGGGCTCCGCAACCACGCACAGCAGCTCCCGGCACACCAGCAGAAGGATATTGCGCTCGCCCACGGGCAGAGCGGACAAGTCAGCCTTCTCCAGCTCCAGGGTGGGGATGATGGCGTGGTGGTCGGATACCTTCCCATCGTTCACCAGCAGGGACACATCCGGGAAGAACTCCCCGCACCCGTCAAAGGGCGGCACCTTGGCCGCCAGGTGGAGGACCGCCGCAGCGGTCTCCGCCATGTCGGCGGTCAAATACCGGCTGTCCGTCCGGGGATAGGTCAGCAGCTTCTTCTCGTACAGCGATTGCGCGTAGTCCAGCGTCTGCTTGGCCGTGTAGCCGAACAGGCGGTTGGCCTCCCGCTGGAGGGTGGTCAGGTCGTAGAGCTTGGGCGGCGCCTCTTTCTTCTGTTCGCGGGTGACGGAGGTGCAGACCGCCGGACCATCGGCGCAGGCCGCCCGCAGAGTCTCCGCCTCCTCCGGGGAAGTGATCCGCTCGCTGACCGCCTCGGTCCCGTCCAGGGCAAGGCGCACATGGTGGTACTTCTCCTTTTTGAAGCTGGTGACCTTCCAGTCCCGGTCTACCAGCATGGCAAGGGTGGGCGTCTGCACCCGCCCCACATTCAGGGTGCGGTGGTAGAGGACGGAGAACAGCCGTGTGGCGTTGATCCCGATGAGCCAGTCCGCTTTCTGGCGGCAGAGGGCAGACTGATACAGCGGATCATACTCCGCGCCGGGGCGCAGGTCGGCAAAGCCCTCCCGGATGGCCGTGTCCTCCATTGAGGAGATCCATAGCCGGGAGAAGGGCTTGGTGCAGCCCGCCATCTCATAGACCAGACGGAAAATGAGCTCCCCCTCCCGCCCGGCGTCGCAGGCGTTGACCAGTTCGGTGACATCGGGGCGTTCCATGAGGCGTTTCAAGTTCTGGAAGGCGTCCTCCTTGCCCTTCACCAGCACATAGCGGAAGGGCTCCGGCAGAATGGGCAGGTCATCATACCGCCATTTCTTGTAGCCGGGGTCATATCCCGCCGCGTCCATCGGGGACACCAGATGGCCCACGCACCAGGAAACGATGAACCCATTCCCCTCAAAACAGCCGCCGGCCCTGGATGTGACACCCAGGGCCGACGCGATGGATTTTGCAACACTCGGTTTCTCGCAGATCACCAGCTTCATTTCGTTTCCTCCGTTTCTTCTTCCTGTTCCGGTTCGTCCTCGTTGATGTAGTCCTCCTCGTCCTCAAAATCATAGTCGTCCGGGTCCGCGCTGGCTTTGGCCGCCTGCTTGGGCTTGATGAACTTGATGTAGGCGAAGGCTCCGCCGCCGCCCAGCACCAACAGCACCAGGACCAGCGCCAGGGCGCCGCCACCGCCGGACTCCTCCTCCGGCTCCGGTTCGGGTTCAGCCTCCGGCTCCACGCCGGCGCACTCGCTCATGTTGACAGAGCAGACCGGGCAGGAAGTGTTCACCGCCCCGGCCTGGCACTTCTCGGCACAGGTGCAGACCGCGGGTTCCTCCTCCTGGGTCTCCCCATCCTCGATTAAGGCCATAAGGTCAGCTTCATCCACCTGGTTGAGGAAGTGAACGGTCTGCGCCCCTTCATCATCCCGGTCGATGATGAGATAAAAAACATTCCCGCTTTTTGTCTCCGCCGTGATGAACTGCTTGCCGGAGGCGGTCCCGCCGATGTCATCCACAAGGGAGAGGTTCCCGTCCGGGGTCAGGGCAGCGCCTGTCCCATCCGACAGGCCGGAAGTGAACAGCTCCAGGAGCGAGGAAAGCTCCGCCCCATCCAGGGAGAGGGAGAAGGCGCCCGTGTCCGTGATGGTCAGGTAATCGGAATGGACATAGCCCTCACGCTCCGGCAGAAGCACTTTGACCCATTCGCCCTCGGTGCCGATGACCTCCACCTGCGCCCCGTTGGGAAGCTGGGTAAATGCGTCGTTTTCCAGTCCCGCGCCGGTGCGGACATTCAGGTTTCCCCCGCAGGTGGTCACAGTCCCGATCTGCTGGGTCTCCAATCCCTCCGCGTCAGGGGTGAACTGGATACCCTCCTCGGTGACCGTGACAGTCCCCAGACCGCCCAGCAGCTCGGCAAGCTGGTCCAGGGCATCACCGTCGGCCTGCGTATCATTGTTGCCAGCAGTATCTTCATCATCGGTCACAGTGACCTCCGGGGACTCGGCATCCCACGTGGGAGCGGCCTCTGTCCCGGCCGTTTCCGTGTAGTAGGGTTCGCCATCCCCGCCGCCGGCGAAGGCGGGGACAGCAAAGGCCGTGGCACAGAGCGCCACGGCCAGAGCCGCCGTAAACAGGCGGATGATCTTCTTATTCTTCATACTCGGTATCCTCCATCTCATTCTCGCCGGGGTCCGCCGCGGCCTCCGCCTCCATCATGCCCTCCGGCAGGGTGATGAGGCCGCTGGCGTAGGCCTTCAGGAAGGCCGTCAGCTCCCGGTTGTCCATCTTCACCGCCTTGACCATGCGGACGATCTCCAGGTTCTCCTCCTCGGTGAGCTGGGCCTCCAGGGCGCGGAGGCGCTTCTGCTGCTCGGAGATTTTCTCCTTGGTCTTTTCAATGTCACGGCGGATCTTCTCAACAGTTGCCATGTGTGCAAAACTCCTTTCCATACCGGCGGGAAGTATGTCCGCTTCAAGCTGGAGTTCCCCAAACGGAAGGAGGGCGTGAATGGCAAAAAGTAAATCTGATATTTCCCTGAATGATCTGAAAGCAATGCTGCCCCAGGAGGGGAGCATTGCGGAGCAGGAGGCGGCACTTCGGGCTTTGACCACCCTTTCTCAGGAGGACCGGAACCTTCTGGCTGCTGTGCAGGAGTCTCCCTATCGTCTGACCACGCTGGAGCAATTTCGGGAGTTCCCCGCCAATACCGAGTATTTCATCCTGGAGTCCCGTGTCAATAAACTGGATACGCTGGGATGGCGCTATCTGTTTGAGCATACAGATATAGTTTTCCCGGATGAGTTGCTGAAGGCCATTGATCCCGTTCCTTTTGGCAAATACGCCATGCAGGAGGAACAGGGCTGTTTTACCAGCAGGGGCTATTTAACGCTGTCCGGGGACGAGTGGCAGCATGACCGCCCCCAGGAGAAGCAGACGGACCGGAAACCCTCCATCAAGGAACGGCTGGAGCAGAGCAAGCAGGAGTGCATGGGAAAAAACAAGGCGCCGGCGCCCCACAAGGGGAAGTCCGAGCCGGAATTGTAAGGAGGTGCGTATATGCCCCATTATGAATATGACAAGGACTATCCTTTCGCCGCCTTCATCACCAACCTGGGCAAGTACAACGAGGGCTCCCTGGTGGGTGAATGGGTGAAGTTCCCCACCACGGCGGAGGAGCTGCAAAAGGTGTTTGAGCGGATCGGCATTGGCTCCAAGGACGACTTCGGGCAGCCCTATGAGGAGTGGTTCATCACTGACTATGACTGCTATGTGGACGGCCTCTACGACAAGCTGGGCGAGTATGAGAACCTGGACGAGCTCAACTACCTGGCCTCCAAACTGGACGAGATGAGCCAGGGCGAGTACGAACAGTTCCAGGCGGCTATGGAGATTGGAGACCATTCCGGCAGCTTGCAGGAGATCATCAACCTGACCGAGAACCTGGACTGCTACGACATTTACCCCGACATCCACGACCACGACGACCTGGGCCGGTATTACATCGAGGAGCTGGACGCCATGCAGGTGCCGGAGCACCTGCGGAACTACATCGACTATGAGGCCTACGGCCGGGACGTCGCCCTGGAGGAGGGCGGCGAGTTCACCGACCTGGGGTATGTGCGGGATACCGGGAGCAGCTTCCATGAGTATTACGACGGGGAGCATGGCAGCATTCCGGAGGAATACCGGGTGATGACCTTCCAGGACGATATTCCCGAAGAAGAAATTTCGGAATGGGCAATGGACATTGCCTACGATATGGACGAGTTTTTTCGCCAGCACGACCCGCAGTACGCCGCCGAGCACCCGGAGGAACATGCGGCGAGGGAGGAAATTTACGAAAACCTGATGGCCGGCCGCATTTCCGCCCTGGATGAGAAACTGGCCGCCCTGGGGCAGACCCAGGAGGACTATCTGCCTTCCGAGATCGAGAAGTTCAAGGACGCCACCGGGTATGAGGAATTTCTTGACTTTGATCCGGCTGTAATCAAAGCGGCACTGGAGGACCCGGACAAGTCCCATGTGGACGAGATGCTGGCCTTTGCAGAGCAGGCGGGCCGGGAGTATGAGGCGGAGCTGTCCGGGCAGACTCCGGCGCCCTCCCCAGATGACCGGGAGACCGGCGAAACGGTACGGACCCCCAGGGGGACCTTTTATGTGACGGATATGAGCCGGGAGCAGATGGAGGCGGCCGGGTACGGTTTCCACCATCAGTCTGACGATGGGAAGTATCTCATCATGGGCAATGGTTCCCGCTCCTTCGCCATCCGAAACGAGGAGACCCAAGAGCACGCCGCCCCGGAGAAGATGACCGTCCTGGTGGTGGAACCGATGAAGGAGCCCTATGTGAAGGAGATCGCCCCCGGCCTCCATTCGTTACAGGCAGAAGTGGGCGGCGATATTGCCGCCACTTATCCCTTCTCCGACCCGGTGGGGCTGGTCTGTAACGATGAGGGCAAGCTCATCGGTTTGGAGCTGAACCGGGGCCTGCGGGATGAGCATGGGGAGATTTACGATATTATGGCCGGCACCTTCCTGGTGGTGGGGTTGAGTGAGGACAGTTTCACCTCCCTGACCCCGGAGCAGGTGCAGAAATACACGGAACACTTCAAGCAGCCGGAGCAGTTCATCAGTCTGAACGGGCAGATCGTCGCCCTGCCGGTGGAGCCGGAGAACCCGCTCCGCACCGCAGAGATGACCCTGGAGGATGACTACGGGATGATTGACGGGGTGCTGAACAACGGCCGCAGGGGTGAGGAGCTGGAGAAGGCCCAGGGTGAGGTGCGCAGGACCACGCCGGAGAAGAAGCCCTCCATCCGGGAACGACTGGCGGAGGCGAAAAAGGAGTGCAGCGAGCGCAAGCCCCCGGACAAGGCCCACCAGAAGAAGCCCCCGGAGCACGACCTATGAGCCGGAGCAAGAAGTGGCGGCTGGAATGGGCTTTCTTCCTGGGGGAGAACGGCCGCCGCAAGTACAACAAGGTCTGCAAGGGCTGTGTCCATCCCTGCAAGCAGAGCTTCCGGGCAGTTCTTATCTCCTGCCCTCATTACCAGTCCACACGCTCGAAAAAGTGCAGAGATAAGGGTTGAAAATAGGACGGAAAATCGCCTGTGGCGGCTTTTTCGGGAGTAGCCTTTATGATTTCCCATGTGGGCGTGCCCCTCCGATTTGAGGGGTGCAAAGCCCCGGTTTTGAACACTTTTTCATAGCAGAGCGGGAGTGCCGCCTTCGGTTTGAGCCGAGGGTGACGCTCCCGCTTCTTTTTTGTTCTCTCTTTTTCTTTCAATCAGGATCGGACAGGATAGGAAGGATATTCGCCGTAGCAGGCGCTGTGGGAATGTGAGTAAACGGTCACGCTTGCGGAGCTGTGGGAAACGATGTTTGCGGGCTGTGGGAAAGCCGGCGGCTTTTCCATCGGGCCGTGAATGTCTGTTTTCCATCGGCGGAGCGGCCGTTTTCCACATTTCCATAGTGCGGTTATCCCACGATCAGGCGGTAGATGGTGAGGGGCACATACCACGCCGCCACCAGCAGGCGCCATACCAGGACGAAGCCCCCGATGAGGCCGCCGATGATGAAGTTCAGCACGAACAGCGCGGCACCGCCGCCCAGGGAGCCGCCGCCCGGCACGATCCAGACGCACATCCGATGGATGCCGAAGGGCAGGCCGCAGAGTATCCAGAGCCAGAGAAGATCCAGCTCTCCATTCCTGATGCAGGCGGATTTGAAAATGCAGTACAGCAGCCCGGCGATGGCGACGGGCAAAACTGCCTTCTTGAAAAATTCCTTGATGGCCTCGGTTCTCGTCATTGGCGGCACCTCCATTCCTGCCTCCATTATACCGGGAAAATTGAAACGCGCCCAGGGGTTTTTGAAAAGTCTGGTAAAGGCATACAACTGCCGCTATTCCAGCTCGTTATTTCGCTGTCTCTGCGGTTCGGCCTCCCGCGGCTTTTCCAGCAGGGCCTCCACATTCTGGCGGAGGGTGTCGTACTCCCGTTCCTCCCGCTGGACCTTCCTATATTCCGATTGCAGGGCGGTCCTTCTGGCGGTGAGCTCGTCCATCTCGGCCCGGAGACGCTGGGTGGCAGGCAGGGGTACGGCGTCCAGGCGTTTCAGTTCTCTTGCCGCCGCCTCAAACAGGATGATCTCCCCCTCATGCCCCCGCAGGAATTTCTCCTTGTCCCTGGACTGGCGGTATTGGTCATACAGGGGACGGAGCTGGCGGTAGGTGGCAGCGTGCTTCATGGTGAGGGTCAGCCGCTCCATTTCCTTCTCCGTTGCCCGGAGGTCTGCCTTCACCTTGGCGGTAGCGGCCGCCGCCCCGTCGCAACGCTCGGACAGCTCCTCATAGCTGGAGATCCCGTGTTCGGTCAGGAAGTTCAGCGTTTCAGCGGCCCGCTTCAAATTCTCGATGGTCGCCCAGTGTTTGTAGCCGGCACTCTGCTGGGCTTTGAGATTGTTCTGGATGTCAATGAGCAGGCTGGGCTTCCCGGTGCGCTGTTTCGGCTGGCGGGAGGGCCTGGGCCTTTCGGCGATCCGGGCGGTCAGTGCCTCGTCGGCATAATCAGCGCCCAGGGTTTTCAGTCGGGTGAACCTCTCCTGGCCCGGAGCCCTGGCGGATATGTACTTGCCCCGTTTCAGCTCGTACCCTTCCCGCTGGAGGCGGCGGAGCAGGTCCTCCAGGTCAGAGCAGCCGGGCAGGAGCCGGTCGATGGCGGCGCGCAGCTTCGCCTTGTAGCTGGTGCCGTTCTGTTCCGCCTGATGCTCGATGTAGCTCTTGCCCTTGTCCCGGCCGGGGACGATGACAGACAGGCCGTGTTCTTTGCAGATCCGGTCACTGGTGCGGCGGATGAAGTGATAGCTCCGCTTATTGGAGTGATAGTGCTTGTGGTCCTGAAAGCTGACCGCATTGAAAATCAGGTGGTTATGAACGTGGTCTTTGTCTATGTGGGTGGTGAGGACAAATTCATATTTGCCGCCCAGGACCTCCCGCGCCAGCTCCATACCGATCCGGTGGGCCTCCTCTGGCGTGACCTCCCCAGGTTCAAACGCCTGGATGAGGTGCCGGCCCAGGTTCGTGCCCTTGTCGATGGCATGGCGGCGGGTCCAGGCAAATTCGATGTCGGCGGTCTCTGCGGAGCAGCCGAAGGAGGACACCAGCAGCTTACCGTCCGTCTTGTCGGGATTGCAGATATAGTCAATGGCCGCTTTCAGCGTTGACTTAATAGGATGCGTCTTTGTAACTGCCATATCTGGTCCATCCTCTCCCGGATCTCCTCCATGTCGGCCTGGTAGGCCGGGCCGCCGGCGTTCAACCGCTTGGCGATCTGGTTGATGTTCCGGCCGATGGCAGAGAGGGCGCGGGTCATCTCCTTGATGTCGGTGGTGTCCACCTGGATGATGTACCCATCAATCGCCATCTTGCGGAGATAAGCGCCGATCCGCTTTGTATGGAGCTGGCCCATCTTCTGTTCTATCAGGGCCCGTTCCTCTGCTGTCACCGGGCAGCGCAGGACGATGGGCCGTTTGCGGTTTGCCATAGTGTATGCCTCCGTTTCCTCATAAGGGTCTGGGACTATCCCAGCAAGCAATTTTTGTGTTTAGGGGCAAGGGGTTCCCTAAACCGAAAATTCGCAAGTGTGGCTACACTTGCTGTGCTTGCTATCGTTTCTCTCTCCGTACCTAAGTAATCCGAAACTCCTGCCTTTGGCAACCATGAAAGCAAAGAAAAACGCTACAAACGGTATCCGTTCATAGCGTTTTCTAATCATTATTCAGTTGCACTAACCGCATCATTTTTCTTCCTCCGCTCTGGCATCCAAGATGGCCTGAGCGGTGGCAATGACGATTTTCAGTTCAGTTTCGGTCATTCCATCGAGCAAGGGATCAAGCTGCCTGCGTGCCGTGGACTTACTCTCTGTCGTATCCTCAAAGAGAAGCTGATCTACGGAGATATGATAACGGGTCACCAGTTCAAAGAAAATCTGGAGACTCGGATGCTGCCCTTTATTTTCGATATTGGCAAGATAGCGGGGCGACAGAAACATTTCATTCCCGACTTTGTTGCGGGACTCCTTCTGCTCGTTTCTTGCCGATTTAATTGCCTTTCCAAAAGGCGTAAAATCATATTTTTGTACTGGTCTTTTTTCCATATTGATTCACCCTATTACATTCTACTGTTCACCTTTCTTTCTGAATATGTCTATACAGTTCGCATAGTTAGCCTATATAATTCCTTGTTTGTTTACAATAGGTGCCTTGAAGTATTCGCTTGACCGTATATAATTAAAGCAACAGATATAAAAGCGGGAGGATTGAACCGTATGGAATATATCTCTTGCCCCGAAGCCGCAAAGAAATGGGGTATTTCTGAAAGACGGGTACAAAAGTTTTGCGAAGATGGCCGCATCCCTGGCGTTATAAAGTTTGGCCGTATGTGGATGATTCCTAAAAATGCAGAAAAGCCATCCGATCCTCGCCGGAAAAAATGAAGGTCATTATTCTTAGGACATTTCTGCAACATTTCAGTTTTAAGATAAGTGATACAGCCGAAAAAGAGAGGAAGTGAACGCATGAGAAAGATACTGATTGTGGAGGACGATACCCTACTGAACCGGACTCTGGGTTATAACCTGGCGTCTGATGGATATGAAATCACAGCGGCCTATAACCACAAGGATGCTGTTTTCCATTTGAAAGAAACCGAGTTTGATGTTGCGCTCCTGGACATCAATTTGCCGGATGGCAGCGGTCTTGATCTTTGCGAAGAAATCCGGGGGCGCGGCCAGCACACCTACATTATTTTCATCACCGCCAACGACAAGGAAAGCGATATGCTCAAAGGCTATGAAGCAGGCGGCGCGGACTATGTGACGAAACCTTTTTCGGTGACGGTGCTGTGCAGGAAGGTGGCGGCGGTCTTTGCCAATCTGGAACTGCGCACGCCCCGGCACGATCTGTTTGACGATGGCTTTTTGAAAATCGACTTTTCCGAGCAGCGGGCGTCCCTTGCCGGGGAGCCGCTGGACTTCACCCCGAAGGAATACCGCACCTTGTTCCTGTTCGTGAAGAACCCCCGGATTATCCTGACCAAGCGGCAGATTTTAGAGAAGCTGTGGGACATTGACGGGGATTTTGTGGACGAGCATACCCTGACCACCATCATCAGCCGTATCCGCAAAAAAATCGAAACAGACGAGCATAAGTATATCAAGACAGCTTACGGCATGGGCTATCAGTGGATCGGTGGTGAACCAAAATGAAAATAGAAAACCTGTCCATGAAAAAGTTTCTGTGGCTTATTACTGGTGGCCTTCTGGCAACCTCTTTTCTGGTGCTGCTCTGTCTGTTTTTGGTCACGAAAAACCTACGGGTGGTTTTGTACGGCGGGTTGCTGACCGCTGTGTTTCTGGTATGGGGCGGGATTTTCCTGCACTACTTTCAAAAGAAGCTGACCCTGTTCACCGATAGCCTGTGCCGGACGCTGGATGACATGATGGACAGCGCCGCACGGCCAGAAATGGACTATGAAGCGGAAACGCTGCTGGCGAGAATCAGCCACCGCCTGGAACGGCTCTACAACATCATGCAGAAAGACCGAAATACGGTGGCAAAAGAAAAGGCCGATCTACAATCTCTGTTATCGGATATTTCCCACCAGACCAAGACCCCCATTGCCAATCTGAAAATGCTCAATGAAACCATGCTGACCCGTCCGATTTCGGAGGAACAGCGGCGGGAGTTTTTGCAGGCAACCGGCAGCCAGCTTGACAAGCTGGACTTTCTGATTCAGGCAATGGTGAAAACTTCCCGGCTGGAGGCTGGTGTGATTACGCTGGAGAAAAAGGACGCTTTAATAGAGGAAACTTTGGTGTACGCCATCAACGGGATTTTGGCTCCAATGGAGAAAAAAGGTATTGAGCTGACCGTGGATTGCCCAGAGGGGCTGACCATTTCCCATGATAGCCGCTGGACTTCCGAGGCCCTGTTCAATCTGCTGGACAATGCGGTGAAGTACACGCCTGCTGGTGGCAGCATCCATGTGTCCGTTCAGAATTGGGAAATGTACTGGAAAATTGATGTGACTGACACGGGCCGGGGCATCCCGGAACGAGAGCAGGCCACGATCTTCAAGCGATTTTACCGGGAAGAAGCGGTGCATGAGGTGGACGGAATCGGCATTGGTCTATATCTGGCCCGTGAGATCATTACCATGCAGGGCGGGTATATTCTGGTGACTTCCGAGGTTGGGAAAGGTTCCACCTTTTCGGTGTTCTTGCCACAAGAGTAATCAAGCGGCGGCCTGTGCGGGCTGCCGCTTTTTCAAAAAATTATCACAGCATGGATTTTAGGACATTTCTGCAACATTTGGGAGGTAGGCTTTTCTCAAACAATGAGAGGAGGAAGTTACATGGCTATTACAAGGACATTGATTCTCAATGCGGTCCTGCTCTGCCTGCCACCTATGATTATCCTGGGCGTTTTCAAATTCTTCTTTGTCCGGCATATTCGATGGGCAGCCGGAGTAGTGGCATTGATTGATGTTGTTATCTTTCAGACACAGCTATTTTATTATGAGAGCATCTGGCTTGTGCTGTTCTTTTTGGTGATTCAACTGGCAATTACCGGCTTGCTTTCCGTTCGGCTTTACAAAAAATACTATCAAAAATGAAATGTCCTAAAATTGAAGCAATTCAGTCCAAAACCAGAGGGCGTTTAGGACATTTCTGTAACAATTCAGCTTTAGACTACTCTTATCAAAAAACAGAAAGGCGGTATTCATATGAGTATCTTGCAGACCAATGATCTGAAAAAATATTACGGTACTGAGCCGAACATTACCCGCGCTCTGGACGGTGTGACCTTCTCCGTAGAGGAAGGAGAGTTTGTAGCGGTGGTGGGTACATCCGGTTCCGGCAAATCCACCCTGCTGCACATGATGGGCGGTCTGGATACTCCCACTTCCGGCAGCGTGGTGGTTCGGGACAAGGAACTGGCCAAGATGAACGACGAGCAGCTTACCATCTTCCGCCGCCGCAACATTGGGTTTGTGTTCCAAAACTACAATCTGGTGCCGATTCTGAATGTGCATGAGAACATTGTTCTGCCTGTGGAACTGGATGGCGACACCGTGGATCAGAAATTCATGGTTGAGGTCGTGAAGATGCTGGGCCTTCAGGACAAACTCCAGAATATGCCCAACAACCTTTCCGGCGGCCAGCAGCAGCGCGTGGCGATTGCCCGCGCCCTGGTATCCAAACCGGCCATTGTCCTGGCTGATGAACCCACTGGCAACCTGGACAGCAAGACCAGCGCCGACGTGCTGGGCCTGCTTCAGCGCACCAGCCGGGAGTTCAACCAAACGCTTGTGATGATTACCCATAACAACGAGATTGCCCAGCTTGCCGACCGTATTGTGCGCATTGAGGACGGAAAAATCAAGGCGTAAGGAGGTGGAGGATATGACATTACCATTTGAAAATGATACGCGCAGAATAATACATGGTCTTGCGAAAGCTGATCTGAAAACACACAAATTAAAAACATTTTTAACTGCAACCATTATCGTTCTGGCCACCTGTCTGATGGCAACTATTTTTTCGGTTTTAGTGAATGATGCGTTGGATCAAGCGAATCAGGCTCCATACCATGCTATGTATCGGGCAGTAAACGAAGATACCAAAACCACACTCCAATCGGATAAAGATTTTGAAGCCGTAGGCATCTACAAATCTTTTGGAAATCAGGTTGACCGTGATGGTCGTACCGATCTGGCATATATGGACGAACAGGCGCTGGCCTTTATGGGGTTCCGGCTTGTAGATGGCGTAATCCCGGACAGTGAAAATGAGGTGCTTGTGTCCGAAACCTACTTAAAGAATCGTGCTTTGTCGGTGGGAGATACTTTCCGGTTTGCTTATGTTGACAGCTTGACCAATGAAGAAAGAGAAGAAGAATTTACTGTATGTGGTACGATTCAAAACAAGGAACAAGAACGTGGAGAGCAGTTTTATGTTGTAACATCAAACAGTTTCCAAATGAAATATGCCCAACAATACAGTCAAATAACTTCGGATTTCAGCACAGAAACCGCTGCCACGGTTGATGTACTTGTTTTACTCAATTCGGATTATTCCAGTACAGGTTCCGATACCCAAAAAGACTTTTTGAAAAGCAAAGGCGAGTCTGCAGGCATCCCCAGCTTTGATGTTATCATAAATGAGAGTTACATTGATGGAGTTTACTTTGATGGAACTGTGATCGCTGCTGTCATCTTTTTCACCATATTCTTGATGTTTGCCAGCAGCTTTGTGATATACAGCATTTTTTATATTTCCATCGTAAATTCCATGCCAATGTATGCCCAACTGATCTCATTGGGCACAACACAAAAGCAACTGCGCCGGTTCTTAAATACGCAAGGCAATATGTTGGCAGTGAGATTTATACCGCTTGGAGCATTGATTTCTATTTTGCTCATTGTCTTAATCTCTGGAGTACAATGGCTTCTGTATGATGCTCTCATTACTTTATTTGCGATCCTGCTGATTTATGTCGTTATTAAATTTGCACTGAGGAAACCTGCAAAACTTTTGGCAAATGCTTCACCCATTGAAGCTATGAAATTCAGGGATGGGGAAACCGCTGGTTCTCACAAGGCACTAAAACAAATTACCCCTGATTCGTTAGCAAAAAGCAATCTGTACACAAATCGGAAGAAAAATCGAATGTCAATTATTTCGCTAAGTATCAGCGGAACATTGATGATTGCATTAGCCATTTTTGTGTCCTCTATCAATCTTCCGGCAATGATACGGCAAAGCTATCCTATGGATGAAGATTTTCAAATTGGTATTCAAATGGACAATTTCTACGAACGTTTCCCGACAATTATTCAGAACAATCCATTATCCGATGAACTGATGGGACAAATCACAGATATTCCTGGTGTCCAGAAAATCATTCTTGACGAGTGTGTTATGGGCCGTTTGGTTGAATCGGCTGTAAATTATACCTCGCTCGAAGATAACTTGGAACTGCTGAATAGCTTGTCACCAGAACTGATCGCCAATGTCAGCGAAATCGTAAGTGGAACTGTTAGCTATGATGATTTAGGTACGAATGAAATTGTAATCAATAAATACCGCACAGATCGAAGTGAACTCAACTATGGAGATTTGCAAGTTGGAGATTCGTTGACATTCCGTTTTGAAGTCGGTGGACAGACCATAGAAGAAACATTTACTGTTGCAGGTATTGCCTATTTCCCCTCGACGGGATTATTCTATTGCACTCAAGAAGCAATCGAACAGATTTCCCCGTATAATAATACAACACATATCTCTATCTTTTGTGATAAAAACTATACGGAGTCTGTAAAAGACAGACTGGCATCTCTTATCAGCGGAAATCCGAATTTACGGCTCAAAGTATATTCGGAAGAATATTCTATGATTGCAGGGTTTATCAATGTAACAATGAGTAGTCTATATGCTATATCTGCCTTTGTCGTGATATTCGGATTGCTCAATATGATAAATATGCTGATTAACAGCGCAATCATCCGCAAACGGGAGTTTGCTTTGCTACAAGCTGTTGGGATGACAAACCGGCAACTGCGAAAAATGCTCTACCGGGAGGGTATGAGTGTCAGTATCAAGTCGGCACTATTGGCAGCGGCTTTTGGTATTACGATTGGTGGACTTCTGTGCTATTTGGCAAATAAGGTAATGGCTCTGAAATTCGTTATCTTTGCCATTGATCCGTTACCTGTTCTCTTGTTTGCTGCTGTACTGATTGGGTTACAGATTCTTGTCAGCTATTGCATCTGTCGTTCAATCGAAAAAACAAGTCTGATTGAAAATCTGAGGGCAGAATAAACACTGCCTTTCAAGAAGAAAACTGGTCGGGACAGAGATTGCTTGTCCCGACCAGTTTTTGCTATTTGTAAACTTTCTTTAACCATATTGTCTTTTTGCTCGCTTTGTGTTATAGTGTTATATATAATAGCATAACAGTTAAAACAGCAAGAAGGTGAGATGGATTGAAACTAATTATTTCAAATGTATCAGGCGTACCCATCTACGAGCAAATTAAGCAGCAGGTCAAGGCGGCAATCCTATCTGGCGAACTGAAAGAGGACGAAGCCTTACCTTCTCTTCGAACACTGGCAAAAGATTTGAAAATCAGTGTCCTAACCGTTACAAGGGCCTATACAGAATTAGAGCAAGAGGGATTTGTCAAAAATGTTCAGGGACGCGGCTGCTTTGTCATGGGCCGTGGCTCTGAACTAATGAGAGAGCAGCTTATCTGCAAAGTAGAAAATGGGCTGACCGATGCAATCAAGGCGGCAAGAATAGCAAATCTTCCAAACGAGGAACTGCACCGTCTTTTAGATATTTTATTGGAGGCGAATACAGATGACTAACTATTTAGAGGTGAAAAACCTGTCGAAATCCTTTGACAGTTTCCAGCTTCACAATATCAGCTTCACCTTGCCGAAGGGATATATTATGGGGCTGATCGGGCCAAACGGCTCCGGCAAGACAACCACCATCAAACTCATTCTGAATATGCTCAAGCGCAACGGCGGCGAAATCAAGATCATGGGGCTGGATAATGTCGCTGACGAGCAGAAAGCAAAAGCGGAACTCGGTGTTGTATTTGATACCAACTATTTCAGCGATGATTGGCAGGTAACACAGGTAGAAAAATCTATCTCCGTTTTCTACCCCAACTGGAAGTCGGAGCGGTTTGCCGAGATGCTGCGGAAGTTCCACATCGCTCCCACCAAGAAAGTGAAAGAACTCTCAAAGGGTATGCAGATGAAGTTGATGCTGGCCTGTGCGTTCTCTTACGACGCAAAGCTGCTGATCCTGGACGAACCCACCAGCGGCCTCGATCCGGTTTCCAGAGATGAACTGCTTCAAATTCTCTCGGAATATATCGAGGACGGAGAACACAGTGTACTGTTCTCTACCCATATCACCGGCGATTTGGAACGCGCTGCTGACTATATCACTTATATCAGCTATGGAGAATTGTTTTTCAGCGGCAGCAAGGATGAATTTGTCGATATGTTCCGCATTGTCAAGGGAGGAACAGAAGAACTGTCTGCTGACCTGAAGGAAAAAGCTGTCGGTGTCCGCACATTCTCTACGGGCTTTGAGGCCCTGGTCAAGACCGAAGATACGGTCGCTTTTTCCTCTTTGAGTATTGAACCGGCGACCATTGATGAAATCGTTGTATTCACGAGCAAGAAAGGTGACGATTATGAGTAATACATTAAAAGCAACAAAATTAGACTTTTCGCTGGTAAAGCCCTATATCAAGGTGATCGGTTTTACCATGCTTCTTCCTATCGCTTTTGCGGCCATTAACCGTTCCATCCTGACCGGCGTTTCCTTTGCCATGTGCTTTATCGCCATGACCACAGGATACACTTTCTCTGTAACGGAGAAAAACAGCATGGAGCGTTTGTATGGGATTTTACCCATCAAGAAAAGCGAAATGGTAACAGGCCGGTATCTCTTTGTTCTTGCGCTGGGCGCGATGGCTCTGGTGGTTTCTCTTATCACACAGCCGATTGTGCTGCGGGCAATGGGTGAAAGTGTTGGAGCATTTGATATGATTAGTGCAGCCATCGGCGGTTTATTCCTGTTTGCCCTTTATACCGTATTTCAAATTCCGGGCTATTACAAATATGGAGCCATCAAAGGCCGTGTGTTCATGTATATTCCTGTGGCTGGATTTTTGGCGACCTTGTTTTTCCTGCCCAAGATGCCCGCAGACAATCCCTTTGTGACTACGGTTGTAAGTTCCCCGGTACTGCTGATCGGCCTTGTGCTTGTACTCGTTGTTGTCATGTACGCTGTGTCGATCTGGTTCTCCATTCGGATTATGGAAAATAAAGAAATGTGAGGTGAGCAATATGGATTTTACAATTTTAGCGGTAGTTCTTCTGATTGGTGTCGGTATTCCTGTCCGCAACAAGCTGATCCGAAAATATCGGGAAGAAAAGAAGCAAAAAGATAAGGATCGGGATGCAAAATGACCGATATGGAGAAAGCCGAGTTCATCCGCTGTCCCATTTGTGGAAATAAAACACGGGACAAAATTCGGGAGGATACCATCCTAAAAAACTTCCCTCTCTTTTGTCCCAAATGCAAAAGTGAGTGTCTAATTGACATTGAACAATTTCATATAACCGTTATCAAAGCGCCAGACGCACAGCCGCAGAGCCGATAACTCACAAGATCCGATTCACTTGTGATTATCGGCTTTTTTGAATGTTCTGTGCCATATACCTGACTATTTTGGCGCAACCATGTTCCTGCTCAAACGGATTATTTTGCGGTCTGAAATGCAATGAATTTAGAATTGCTACAAAAGTGAAGCAATTCGGGCTGTTTTTTTGTCGAAAGAAGTGGGCGTTAGGACAATTCTGCAACAATTCGATTTTACAGTATTGATAAAGCCAAATATATAATCTATCTGCCCGGCGGCAGAAAAGAAAAAAACGTCGCTGGGCAGACCAATTTCTATGCTCAAAATATAATTTTAGCGGCGGTTTTGAGAAATCAAGGCCGCCGCTTCTTTCTGTCCAAAGGCTAACGACGACCCTATACCTTGCAATTTGGCACGGCGGCAATAGGAGGATGCCGCCATGTGCTACAAAGCCTTTCGACATAAAACGACAAGAGCCATCTTGTCAAAAAAAGTCTGTTTCCATTATCGAGATATTCCGGCCATGAAGATGAACAGTTAAATCATGTAAATACTTCTGTCAATTCCTTTGCGCCTGTCCGCATTTTGCGGATGGGCGCTTTTTGTTGTTTATGTGGGCCTTCGTCACCTGACGGAGCCTTTCATAAAAATTTCTTTCCTTTCCAGGTTGCCAAAATCGCAAGTCTTGGATTACTGAGGCGAAAGGGAGGAAATCACCACCCCGCACCTGTGCGGCGCGAAGGGAGGTGAGAATATGAAAGACTCCCATGAGCAACGCATTCAAAATCAATTTGGCGCCTTCTGCGTCAGGGTTTTGAAGAATGAGGCCCGGCATATCCAACGTGACTATGCCAGCCTTCTGGACCAGGAAAAGCCTTTGGACGAGCTGACAGCCTCCGAGCTGGAGCAGACCGCCGTGTGGGACGATTACTTTATGGACGAGCATGTCTTTGAAGTATTGGGACTTCCGGTAGTCGTAACCGGCAATGTCCTGGCCGATGCGTTAGCGCAGTTGCCGGAGGGTAAACGGGATGTGATCCTGCTGTCCTACTTCCTGGGTATGACGGACCGGGAAATCAGCGAAAAGCTGCATATCGTCCATCAGACCGTATCCAAACGGCGGCTCGTTACGCTGAAAGAACTGTACGAATATCTGGTAAAGGAGGGATTTGAATGGCCGGACATGTAAAGCCCATTCCGGTGCCTGTGATTCTGGCAGCCGTGAACGGTGACGAAAATGCTCTTGCTGCTGTCGTCGCTCATTATCAGAAGTACATTCGGGCTCTTGCCACCAGACCGGTGAGGGACGAGTACGGTAACGAATACCTGTATGTGGACGAAGATATGCGGCTCAGACTGGAAACAAAGCTGATACATAGTATCGTGACGAGTTTCAAGGTGCTGCCGGTCTAAAGTTGTTCGGGGTAAGTTTCGCTCCCTTTCCTTGCCCCTGACGATCCGGCAGCGGAGTCCATGATCCTTGACAAAGAAAGCCTTCGGGCAGCATAAGGCAGACGGATACGATCTGTCTGTGTGGAGCCGGTCGGCCGGTGCGCCAAGACCCTGTTGCAAGTCCGCAGGACGGGACCCCTACTAAACAGGCGAGCGACAAAACCAGGCCGCAAAACAGGTGTGGCAGCCTGTGGGCGAGGATGCACAGGCAGGATAATGAGACTCCCGCGTTGAACGCCCTCAAAGCATTGCGCGGCGCACCCATCAGCATGGGCCGGGGTGAGATTCCCGTGGAGCTGCGGCCAGCAGCCGTCCGTTTTTTGCCTCTTTTATGGTTTTAATGAAATGGCATGAAAGGGGCCTTATTATGCAGAAAATTCAATCTGAAAATAAATATGCCCCGCCTATGCGGAGCAAAAAGAAGATCGGCAACACGACCTTTATCGTCAATTCCTTTTTCCCTCAAACGGGAAATCAGACGATAGCCTCCAAACTGGAGAACCTGATAAAAGCCGATATTCAGAAACAAACTGTGACTTGAAAACCTTCTAACAGGCAGACAGGGAAAAGAAAGCGCGGTATAATGAAGTTGGACTTCAATATCGTGTTTGACTGCCGGATAGGAGGTATTTATGTATTACCAGTCAAACACCGCTGCCGCGCTTCAATTCCCTTACACGGCTATGAGCTCCGAAGAACTTACAGCTTTGTATTGTCGCTTATCCCGTGACGATGAATTGCAGGGTGACAGCAATAGCATTGTAAACCAGAAAAAAATCCTGGAAAAGTATGCCCGTGAGCATGGATACAGTAATTTCAAATTCTATGTTGATGATGGCATCTCAGGTACGACCTTCAACCGCCCAGGCTTTCAGCAGATGATTGCAGACATTGAGGCTGGCCTTGTCAAGAGGGTCATCATCAAGGATATGTCACGTTTCGGACGTGATTATCTGCAAGTCGGCATGTATACGGAAATCATGTTTCCCGAACATGATATTCACTTTATTGCGGTGAATGATGGTGTGGACAGCACTCAGGGTGACAACGAGTTTACGCCCTTCCGCAATATCATCAATGAATGGTACGCCAAAGACACCAGCAAAAAAATCCGTGCCGTTATGAAAGTGAAAGGCAATGCAGGAGAACATTTGACTGTTTTGCCTCCGTATGGATACATGAAATCGTCTGATGACAAAAAGCAATGGGTGAAGGATGAAGAAGCCGCCCAGGTAGTTTATGAAATTGGTCTCTATATCATGGACGGATTGGGACCCTCGCAGATTGCAAGGAAACTGACGGAAAGAAAAATTCTTACTCCGGCTGCTTACTATGCGAGCAAGGGCAGAACAACCAATGTCACAAAGAAAGGTTCTCCTTACGCTTGGGATTCTTCTACGATTGCCGACATCATGGACCGTTGGCGTGAATACCTGGGGCACACAGTTAATTTCAAAACCCGTAAAAAATCCTACAAGAGTAAAAAGACCTTGCACAATCCAGAAAGCGAATGGAAGATTTTTGAGAATACCCACGAAGCTATCTGGACGGAGGCGATTGCCGATGCAGCAAGGCTCGCAAGGCAATCGCGGCGCCGCCCTACAAAGATGGGAGAAATGGGGATGTTCTCCGGCATGATGTTCTGTGCCGACTGCGGCTCCATCATGTACCAATGCAGGGCAACCAATTTCCGGCGCGATCAGGAATATTACCTGTGTTCCGGCTATCGGAAAAGCCGTGATGTATGTGGGCAGACACATTCTATCCGAACTGTTATCCTGGAAGAATTAGTTCTGCAAAATCTGCGCGAGATTGTTTCCTTCGCATCACAGCGCAAAGACGATTTTGTGAAGATGGTCATGGATGCGGATATGCGCCAGCGTAACCGAGGTTTGGCAAAACGGCAGAAAACATTGGCCGATGCCGAAAAGCGGATTGCAGAGCTGGACACCATTTTCAAACGGCTCTACGAGGATACTATTTCGGGAAAACTTTCTGACGAACGTTTCCAAAAGCTCTCCGCTGACTACGAGAAAGAACAGCATGAGCTTCAAGAGTTAGCGGCTGTCCTCCGTGGTGAAATCGAAGCAGAGGAACGCAAAAGTGCCAATGTGGAAAGGTTTCTCTCCGTTGTAGAACGGTATACGGAAATTCCTGAATTGACCCCATGTATCTTGCATGAGTTTGTCGAGAAGATTGTTGTCCATGCTGCCAGCGATCCGAAGGGCAAGAACCGCACTCAGGAAATTGACATCTACTATAAGGGCATTGGAGCTCTGGAAGTATCCAAAGTCACTTCATCAAGGCAAGAATGAGAAAAACGGCATAGCCGAAGCTATACCGTTTCTCTCTTGCCCCACGATGTTTTCTTATCGGGAGGCACCTTTTGCGCTTCGCTTTTTTGCTGCATGGGGGCCGGGCCGGGTCAGGCCTCCAGCCGTTTGAGGCGGCGGGGGCGGTGCCGGGCCAGAATGTCCACGGCGGCGGCCGGGTCAAAGGGGCGGCTGGTCTGCTGGGCCCATGCGGGCATGGAGTAGCTTTTGGCCGGGGCCTGTGCCGTGGGGGCCGCGTCCTCCCAGCGGCGGTGGCTCAGCCATTTGGCCGGGTGGGGGATGTACCGCCCGCCGCTTTCCTTCCATGGGGCGCTCTCGCACTGTGTGGCCAGCGCCGCCAGCATGGCGTTCACAAGGGTTTCACTGGGCCGCAGGGCCTTCCATGCCAGCAAAGCCGCCCGCTTATCCGCCTTGCGGGGATAGGCCTGCCAGAACCGCTCAAAGCCGTTTGGGGTAATGTTGGCCGGTTGGCTGGCGGTTTGCGCCGGGCCTGCCTGTGTTGCAGGTGCTGCCGGATCGGTGAAACAGGGGTTCGGTTTGCACTCAGTCTTTAGCGCAGCATTCCCGGATTTTTCAAAAAGGGGGGAGGGCGCACGCGCACCGCCGCGGGCGGTGTATGTGTGTTGGGAATCTTCTTGGGAATCTTTTTGGGTATCTTTTATTGCTCTTGCGGAATCGGCAGTTGAATGTTCCGGATTCGTTTTTTGCAAGTGACGATTCTGAAACATGGAAAGAGCGGATTCGCTGATTGCATACCACAAGGTGCGATCAAAGGCGAAACGGCCGAAGCGGCCTTCCAAAAGCGCCCCCTGCCGCACAAGGCTTTTTAACAGGCGGCGGATTTTGGGTACGCTCTAGAACGGAAAGTGTTCGGCCAGCTGGGCGGCGCTGGCGTACATCCAGCAGCGGCCTTCTTTTTTGCAGTCCGGGTTTGCCGCGTTTTTCTCGCACCAGAAGCGGATGTGCTCCAGCAGCACCGCCTCTTCCACGCCGTACCGGACGGCGGCGTTCACATCGAAGGAATAATACATTCTGACCCTCCTTTTTAGGTTAAAAATAAACCGGGAAAACAAAAACCGCCCCCCCGGCGCGCCTGATTAAAAAACAGGGCGCACCGGATGACGGTTTGCAAAAAGGCGGGGCCCGCTATCCGGCTCCGCCTTATCTTCTCAGTTTATATGGTAGCACAGGTCAAACCGGGCCTGCCAAGGGTCAAATGCCGGAAAAAAGCGGGCTTTCTAAGGGTCAAAATCGGGCTTTGGGCGGGCTTTTCGCGGCGGGGGAGGGGGCTGGCACAAAAAAGC
>NZ_CAXSWZ010000027.1:0-44754 GCF_964241245.1 Allofournierella massiliensis | reverse complement strand
GCGGGCGGTATCCATAGGATACCGCCCGCCGGTTCTTTTTATTTTCCCTCTTCCTGCCCGCTGTGGTACCGGCGCATCAGCGCCACAAACTGCCGCAGCACCGGGTTGCCCTTCAGGCTCTTGTAATATATTCCGAAGGACAGCGGCTCCACCCCCGCCAGAGGCCGCAGCACCAGTTCCGGGTCCGGAGGGGTTAACAGCCGGGGCATCACCGCAAGACCGAACCCGGCCTTCACCAGCGTGATCACCGCCTCCGGCGACTCGCCGAAGAACAACTCGCCCGGCGCGCGCTCCGCTGATGCTGATCTGCTGCATGGCCATGTGCTTTTTCATCAACCTGCGGCTGAGTCTGGTATTTCTGGCAGCCATCGTGGTTCTGGGCGCGGCGCTGATCTTCATCATGCGGCGCACCATTCCCATCTTCGATCAGGTATTCCGCCGGTACGACGACCTGAACGCCAGCGTGCAGGAAAATGTGAGCGCCATCCGGGTGGTGAAGGCATACGTGCGGGAGGAGCACGAGACCGAAAAGTTCACCAAGGCCGCCCAGAACCTGTATAACCTGTTTGTGAAGGCCGAGGGTCTGCTGGCCTTCAACAACCCGGTGATGATGCTGGTGGTTTACGGCTGCATCATTGCCCTGTCCTGGTTCGGCGCCCATTTTGTGGTGGCCGGCAGCCTGACCACCGGCGAGCTCACCTCTCTGTTCAGCTATGTGATGGGTGTACTGATGTCGCTGATGATGCTTTCGATGGTGTTCGTCATGGTGACCATGAGCGCCGCCAGCGCCCACCGCATCGCTGAGGTGCTCACCGAAACCCCGGACATCACCAGCCCCGCTGGCCCGGGCGCTTGTCTCGCTGGCCTGCGTTTACGCGGTGGGTATCCTGTGCGCCTACGGCTACAACCGCATCATGGTCACCATCAGTCAGGGTACCATGCGGCGGCTGCGCGTGGAGCTGTTCACCCGCATGGAGTCTCTGCCCATCCGCTACTTTGATACCAATGCCCACGGCAACATCATGTCCGTTTACACCAACGACGTGGACACCCTGCGCCAGCTGATGAGCCAGAGCCTGCCCCAGATGATCAACTCCGGCGTGACCATTGCCGCCACCTTCGTGAGCATGGTGGCACTGAACATCCCCCTGACCCTGATCACGCTGGTGATGGTGGGCGTGATGCTCTTTGCCGCCTCCAAACTGGGCGGCCGTTCCGTCACCTACTTCGCCCGCCAGCAGAAGGACCTTGGCCGGGTGAACGGCTACATTGAAGAGATGATGGACGGCCAGAAGGTGGTCAAGGTATTCTGCCATGAGGAAAAAAGCCTGGAGGGTTTCCGCCAGCTGAACGAACAGCTGCGCCAGAGCGCCGACAACGCCAACAAGTTCGCCAACATCCTGATGCCCGTAAACGCAAACCTGGGCAACATCAGCTATGTGCTGTGCGCAGTGGCAGGCGCGGCGCTGACCCTGGGCGCGCTGGTCTCCTTTCTGACCCTGAACAAGAACTTCACCCAGCCGGTCACCCAGATCAGCCAGCAGCTGAACAGCGTGGTCATGGCCATGGCAGGTGCCCAGCGTGTGTTCGACCTGATGGATCAGCAGCCCGAGGAGGACAAGGGCTATGTGACGCTGGTAAACGCGAAGGAAAACGCGGACGGCACCCTCACCGAGTGCGCCGAGCGCACCGGCCTGTGGGCCTGGAAGCACCCCCACCACGACGGCACCCTCACCTACACCCGGCTGCAGGGCGATGTGGTGTTCAACCATGTGGACTTCGGCTACGACGAGCGCAAGCTGGTGCTGCACGAGATCGACCTGTTCGCCACCCCCGGCCAGAAGATCGCCTTCGTGGGCTCCACCGGCGCGGGCAAAACCACCATCACCAACCTGATCAATCGCTTTTACGACATTGCGGACGGCAAGATCCGCTACGACGGCATCAACATCAACAAGATCAAAAAGGCCGACCTGCGCCGCAGCCTGGGCATGGTGCTGCAGGACACCCATCTGTTCACCGGCACCGTGCTGGAAAACATCCGCTACGGCCGGCTGGATGCCTCCGACGAGGAGTGCATCGCCGCCGCAAAGCTGGCCGGGACCGACCGGTTCATTCGCCATCTGCCCGAGGGGTATAACACCCTGCTCACCGGCGACGGCTCGAATCTTTCTCAGGGCCAGCGGCAGCTGCTGGCCATCGCCCGGGCCGCGGTAGCGGCCCCGCCGGTGCTGATTCTGGACGAAGCCACCAGCAGCATCGACACCCGCACCGAAGCGCTGGTGCAGCAGGGCATGGATGCGCTGATGACCGGCCGCACCACCTTCGTGATCGCCCACCGGCTTTCCACCGTAAAGAACGCCGACTGCATCATGGTACTGGAGCAGGGCCGCATCATCGAGCGGGGCAATCACGACCAGCTGATCGCCCAGAAGGGCCGCTACTATCAACTGTACACCGGCAACGCCATAGGGGCATAACCCCCATAGTCAGGACCCCCGGCAAAGCCGGGGGCTTGAGTAAGCCCTAGAAGGGCATAATACAGACAACGCCCCTCAAGGGGCCACGAATGGGTCGGCCAACTGCATTGCTGACTCATGGCGGGCCCCTTAAGGGGCTTTTTTATGCCTTGGTATTCTTGCTACCCGTAAACGGGTCTATGAACTCCTTCAAACTCATCTGATCCGCTATCTGGTCTGTTTCCAGTTGCCGTTTGATGTATTCTTGTATCTGCTTTTTATTCCGCCCTACCGTATCTACAAAATATCCTCGTGCCCAAAAATGCCGATCTCCATATTTGTATTTTAAACTGGCATGGCGATCGAAAATCATCAGACTACTCTTCCCTTTGAGATATCCCATAATTTGTGATACACTATACTTTGGCGGAATACTCAGCAGCATATGAATGTGATCCGGGCAGGCTTGTGCTTCGATAATCTCTATCCCTTTTTGCTCACACAGCTTTCTCAATATTTGGCCAATATCTTTTTTGATTTGTCCGTATATCGCCATCCGACGGTATTTAGGCGCAAATACTACATGATACTGGCATCTCCAAGTCGTATGCTGCAAGCTTTCGATATCTTTTTCTCTCATGTTAAAAGACCTCCTGGTTCTTTATTGTTGCAGTTGGCCGACCGCAACTCTTTTCTACCAGTAGGTCTTTTTTCATTATATAATTTCTTTTACACTCCCCGGCCTAGCCGGGGGTTGTCTTTACACTTAAGCAAACAAACCAAAACGCCCGCATTCGCCGAGCACAACGCTTGGCGGACGCGGGCGTTTTCTTTATCGAAACATAAAGAAAGCCCACAGGCATAACCTGTGGGCTTTTGGTGGAGAATTAGGGACTCGAACCCCAGACTTCCTGCGTGTGATGCAGATAGTCATAACTCCACCTCTTCAATAGGTTAATTTTTTGTTAACATTTTCCATTAAATGGCTGGTTTTTACCCAAACCCCTATATGCTAGTAATTACCATAATTTAGGAGGTTTGCTAATGATTTGTATTAATTGCAGAAACACGGTGCCTACCGGTCAGTTCTGCACTTGTTGCGGCTGGAACCAAAAGAAAACAATTCAAATCACACTAGGCATGATCTACAAACAATGGAGCCGCCAGCACTACCGAAGATTAAGTACAAAAGGAATCGCCGGGTATGAAAATGCCTGGCGATTTCTTTTTCCTCTGAGCAATAGAGAAATGTCTTCCATAACACTGGAAGATTATCAAGAAATTATTGATAGCCAACGCCACCTATCACGCTCGCATCAAGAGAAAATCCAGCAGCTCATCAGCCAATTATGCAAGAGAGCAATGCTTTCCGGGCTGATCCACATCAATTACGCTGAATATTTGGAGCTTGATGGAAAAAGCAGCACACCCTATCAGGCATTCACTATGCGGGAGCTTCAGCTGCTTATGGACTGTGCGTATTCCGGCGACGAGCATAGCGAGACCGCCCGAATCATCTTAATTCTCTGTTTTACTGGGTGGCGTCCTGAAGAATTATTTAAAATAAAACGAGAAAGCGTCAACATCAATGATCGCTACTTCATTTCCGGGTCAAAAACACAGGCTGGAAAGAACCGGATTGTCCCTATTTCAGATACCATCTGGCCCTTCATTTTAGACTTCTACCTCCATATCCCCGATAGTGGATATTTAATTCCAAGCCCAAACGGAAAACGTATGAATCTTCAAAATTGGAGAACTCGAAAATTCTACATCTGTTTGCAGGTATTAGGCATCAACCCGCCAGATAACCCCAGGCGGCTGAAGCCCTATTCAACGCGGTGTACATTTGCAACCCTTGCCTACCGTGCAGGAGTCAAAGAGGAGCTTTTGACAAAAATGATCGGCCATGTAGATTTCAAATTCACATCTGACCGATATATCCGAAGTGATGTTTCTGACTTCCGCATTGAAGCAAAAAAGATCACACAGTATTTCGATAACAACACGAGGGAGGTAAGCTCATGATATTAGGTATCATATCCGATCCATCCGTATACCGGCAGGTTTCCATGCTTAATTTTCGTGGAAACTATGATATTCGGCACATCGCCGCTCGTAGCCCAAGCGAAATTCGTAAAGCACTGGAAGGTGATACCGCCTTCACTCACATTCTGATGGATATAGACTACATCCATCAGAATGCCGATGTGCCGTTAGAACTGTTGTCTCGGCTGATGAACACAACCAGCTATTGCTGGCTGATCCTTGCAAATGGGTATATGCCGGATAGCCGCCTCATGCGTGACCTTCTCGCATTGGGAATAGATCGGGAAAATATCTTTCTGCAAGGTGGCACTGCCATGAAGGCCAGGATAAGCCAACTGCTGCTGCTTGGAACCGACGAAGGCAGCTTCTCTCCCCCGTCTGAAATGATGGAAGAACAAGTTGTATCGTCTCCTCCCATTCTCCCCCCATCTCAGGTAGATATTGTAGCAGGCAAGGCCATGGCAATAAAAAAGCCTCCCCGCCCTGCGACGAAAGCCGTTACGGTTGCCGTTGCTGGTGCAAGTCCCCGGATCGGTACTACAACCCAGGCCCTCCAGCTTCTGCTCTATCTTCGCGCAAAAGATTACAGCTGCGCTTATCTGGATATGTGCAGCAGCGGAAAAATGGAGCAGCTATTAGATATCTACGAATCCTGTGACCGGATCAACGGACATGAGTTCACGATCCAGGGCCAGCACATCATCACCAATGGCAAGCTGCTCATGCAGGCCCGCAGTGAATATGATTATGTAATTTGCGATTACGGCCCCTATCAAGATATTCTTGAGCCGGTCTCCTTTTGGGAAAAAGACGTAAAGATTATGGTTGCCGGTACGAAGCCCTGGGAAAGCGCCCAGCTTCCCGCTGTGTTCGAGGATGACGATGGAAGCTTGCGCTACATTTTTTCTTTTGTTCCGTCAGCTGATGAAACATCGGTGCGAGAGCAAATGGCAGAGAGCGCAGATAAAACCTATTTTGCTCCATACGCCCCTGATTATTTCAGCTATTCCGGTGCCGATGAAATCTATTCCGCATTGGTTGATTGCCCTGGCCCATCTCCTGCTCAAACAAAAGAAAAAGGACTGCGCTTCCTTTTCAATCGGAAGAAGAAAAAGCAATGAACAACGCAGGTACGACCGTCGGTCGTACCTTAACAAGGAGGAATGAACCATGACACACGTTGAACGGTATCAACAGCTTTTAGCACTGAACGAACAAACCGCGCCAAAGGATCACCAGTACGCCGCAGCATTTTTTGTTCTGTCTTTCGATGAAGAGCTTTACTCCCTTGCGTCCAAACCTGGCATGATCACAGACGATGGGATCAACTTTCCTAAAATGCGGCAAAGCAAACGCCACCTTTCCGCCCCCGATCAGCACCTGTTATCTGTTGCTCACAATCTTTTTTCGGGACATAGCTCCTGCCCGGAAAATCCCTACTGGCTTCTGTCTCAGCTGCCCGCTCCGCATTATATCTGCGCATTGCAGGCAATAGGCGTAGTCGGCGGCAAGCTCTCGTTTGAGATCGAAAGAGGAGAATTTGTGTTCAGTGATGCACCATTGCGTCAGACCATGCAGTTCTATCTCGAAACAGAAAAAATGCGCGAAGCGTTTCTTTCTCGGTAACCTTGCAGGTACGACCATCGGTCGTACCTGTTTCTTTTTGGGGGAATCATGAAATCATGAAAAACAATCGTCTGCGGGCTGCCTGGAATCTGCACCAGCAACAAGCATCTCTGCGCCAAACTTATGGGATCAATGATCCAAACACCGTCATTGTAGAGCGAAAAAACATTTTCACAAATTCTCTTCGTATTGTTTTGAAGGCGTTTGGGCAGGTAATACGTTTCGCCGCCAGTGCCACAATTGCCGCACTTGCTTTGATCGGCCTGGCTGCACTGGTTTACCCTGACACCCGAGCTCTACTGATGGACAAAATTGTGGAGAGCATGGCACAGCTCAATATCTTTTTAGGAGGCTGACTAAAAATGGATGTATTGCTCTTTGAACCTGGAAAATATCCTCGTTCCGTTTCAGTTGACACCTTAGAGGAAATGCAACAGCTTGTTGGCGGATGGATTACCGCCACTTACCCTTTCAACGATCCAGTAGCGCTCGTCGCAAACGATGAAGGGCTGCTGTTAAAACTTCCGTTCAATCGAATGGTCGATCCTTATCATCCGATTGTTGGGAATTTCTTTTTGGCAGGCATTGGGGAAGACAATTTTGTCTCCCTCAGCCCTGAACTGATGGAAAAATACGAAAAAGCTCTGCATGATCCTCAGATTTTGGTGCGTAACTCCAGGGAACCGTTACAACTTGCCGGAATGCCTGTCACCCCGCAGCAGTATCAATGGATCACCCATAATGGGATGGAACAAGCACCCACACCGTAACAGGTACGACCGATGGTCGTACCTGTTTCTATATTACCAAACAGATAAAAGAAAGGCAGGAAATCAAAATGAAAATCGTATCTATTGCAAATCAAAAAGGTGGAGTTGGCAAAAGCACTACCGTCATCAACATGGCCGCAGCTCTGGTCAAACGCGGCAAATCGGTTCTGTGCATCGACTTTGACCCACAGGGGCACTTGTCCACCTTTATGGGCTGGGAGGGCGATACTCCTACTACGGGCGATCTGATGCAGTCTATGGCAAACAGCGGAAGACTCAGTGAAGATCAGCTTTCCATGGCAATCTGTCATCACGAAGAAGGAATGGACTATATCGCAGCCAATGTGACTCTGGCTGCCGCTGATATTTACCTGGTCACTACCATGTACCGCGAACAGGTCTTGCAGCGGATTTTACAGCAGCTTCCCACTGAGCATTACGATTACGTCTTGATCGACTGCCCGCCCAGTCTGGGCCTGCTGCTGACCAACGCACTTGTGGTAAGCAGCGAGGTCATTATCCCCGTACAAGCCCAGATGGCCGCTCTGATGGGGCTTGAAATGCTCCAGCAGGCCATCGAAAACGTTGCGAATGTAACCGGTGGTCAGCTCCGGATCAATGGCATCCTGCCCACTATGGTAGACCGCACAAATCAGTCTACCGCAGTATGTGAAGCATTGCGCAGCGACTATCCCGGCCTCACCTATAACACGGAAATTTCCCGGTTGATCGAGGCCGCTGACTCCACCGCTACCGGGCACAGCTGCCTGGCACTGCGCCGCAGCGTGATCGGCAGCCAGTACACTGCTATGGTGGATGAATTTCTGAACCGGGAGGGAAAGTAAAATGGCAGGAAAAAATTTCAATTTCACCAAAGCCGCGCGTGGTACGACCGATGGTCGTACCTCTGCCGCAGCTCAAAACACACTGCTCACATTGATTGGTGGTTCCACCCAACCGGTGCAGCCATTGGCATTGTCCATGCTGGATGACCATCCTGAGCAGCATCGTTATCACATGTCGCAGGAAGACATCGACTGGCTGGCTGAAAGCATCAAGGTAATGGGTGTTCTACAGCCCATTGTGGTGCGGAACAAGCCGGATGGGCGATATGAGATTTTGGCCGGTCACAGGCGCAGCACTGCCGCACGACAAGCCGGATTGACCACGATCCCCGCCCTGGTCTAGCCTGCCAAAATCCCGCTTTCAAGATGGATGAATCCCTGAATCGACTTGCCAAGCAATTCATCTATGCCAAAGATCGCATCACCGCCCAGCTCAATGAGATCGCTCCGCAGCAACCTGAACCGGCGCAGCAAACTCAGCGCCAGTCAAAAAATCTTCCCCGTACCGCAGAGATTTCCGAAAATTTTCTAATGAACCTGTAAAGGGGGTCGGTATATTCAGCTCAGATGCTTCCCCACGAACATTTAAACATCAGAAAAGGAAACCCACATGAAAATCCGAAGATTATTACTGCGTTCACTGGTTGCGATTTTTCTGTTTGTACTTCTTGTTTTTGTTCTCCGCGTCATTCCCAGCACTCACCGTCCTATGTTCCTTCTACTACTTTTCATCGGTATCGGAATTCTGCTCCTGGCCTGGCTTGCGCTACGGACGCCACCAATCAATGTAAAGGACAGTACAGCCGGAAATGGCCAGCACGGAAAGGCTCGGTGGGCCAACGAAACAGAGAAAAAAGAGACCTATTTATTCGTCGGGAAAGGCCGGGAACAGACTCCAGGCTTTGTATACGGCTTTGAAGGGAACCAGTGGCAGGTAGATGCTTCAGACCACAACACCTGTCTCCTGGCCCCTCCTGGCGCAGGCAAGACCCGGCGTATTATAATTCCAACAATTCGATATAATGCAGCCGTTAATCGCAATACCAGCGGTCATGGGCCGAGCCTGCTTATTATGGACTGCAAAGGCGAGCTGTATCGAGAAACCGCTGCCGACCTTCAGCAATCCGGCTACCGCACTCCTACACTTGATCTGCGTAACATCCTACTGTCCAGTCGATACAATCTTTTGAACAATGTCAATATAGCCATTGACCGGTACAAAGCCAGCAATGACCGAATGGAGCGGGCTATGCAATACGGCAAAGCTGAACGATATGCAAAGCAGCTTGCAAACCAGCTGATCGACAGCAGCACAGAGGTCAAATCTGACAGCGGAGACTATTTCAACGAAACGGCGCGAGGTCTTCTGATTGGCATTATCCTTATGGTATCTGAATACGCTCCAGCCCGTGCCAGGCATATCATCAGTGTATTTAATCTGATCCTAGAATTGAATGGACAATCCGAAAATGGCGGTATGCTCATGGGGCCTCAGAAAAACAAGCTGGATGAATTACTGGAGTTCATTGAGAACAAGCGAATCCGCTATTACTCCGGGCCTGCTACCGGCGCAGATATGAGAACATCCATGAATATCTTCAGCTCTGCCCTGGGCAAGCTGGTCAAATTCATCGATGCTGAACTGGAGCAAGTCTTGTGCGGTCACGACGATGCTTTTGACAGCCGCCGCTTTGCAGAACAGCCGACGGCTATTTTTCTTATCAGCCCGGACGAGAATCCCACCCGTCACTTCATGTCCAGCCTGTTGACCCGCAGTCTGATGGATGATGTGATCGAACTTGCCGAGAAAGAGTATTCCGGCAAGTTGCCCCGTCCCGTCCTACTGCTCCTGGACGAGTTCGGCCAGCAACCCCCCATCCAAAACTATGATGCCTTGTCCGCAGCCATCCGAAGTCGTGGAGGTCGGCTCCTGATCGCCCTGCAGGACTTCGGACAACTCGAAAAGCACTACAATAAAACAATCAGCCGAATCATCGAAGGAACCAATCAGACACTGATTACATCCTTTGTTTCGCCTGCCGCACTCCAGACAGCCGAGCAGCTGTCTAAAATACTGGGACAGGAAACAATTCTGACCGGCTCAAACAGCCGCCAGCAGGGCAAAAGCAGCTCCACACGCAGCCTGGTTGGCCGGGCGCTTATGTCTGTAAGCGATTTGATTACAATGCCCGCTGGGGAGTTCATCATCATCAAGGGCGGTCAGCACCCCTTAAAAATTAAGCCCCCTGGTTGTTGGGCTTATCTTCCCTCGCTACCAGAACCGGCGCGGTCGGAACTGGAATACGAAAACATCCTTGTGACTGACTCAGCCAGCATCCGAGCAAGAACAGGGGCGATGTCCTATGATCTATCCCCTGGAATGTTTGATTAAAAGCCCAAAGCGGGAGGTGCATAAGGCACCTCCCGCTTTCTGAAGGAGAATACTATGTTTGCCAAAATTCCCGTTGCACTGTTTGGGTACGATCTTTCCCCCAGCGCCTACAAAGTATACTGCGCGATGTCCTGCTGTACCGCTGCGGATGGTCGGGCCTCTGTGCGCATGGGCCGTCTGGCCCAGATTTGCAATCTGTCCCGCACCACTGTGGATCGCTGCATCCGCGAGCTGATTGCTTTGGAACTGATTGAGAAGAAAAACCAGTATAAAACCGATGGCACTTATCGAGCCTGCCTGTATCAGCTGTCTCGCCTGGATGGCCGATGGATCGCTGTCCCCTGCAACAGCTTCACCATGCAGCTTCCCGCATCTGCCTTTGTGGTTTACGCCGCCATGCTCTCCTTCCGGGGAAAGAACGGCAGGGCCTTCCCTTCGATCCGCCGCCTTAGTATCATGGTCGGCTTGGCCTGCGGGACGATCTGTACAACACTGAAAACACTTATTCTGGCCGGTCTGCTGCGCAAGGCCCGCCGGTGGGCAGGAAAGCACAACCTTTATCTTGTCGCCCTCTTTGCAAAAAAAGCAAAAAGAAAGGGCGCTCCGGCCTGTACTACCCGAAACGCCCAAATCATACCCTTGTCGAACGCCACATTCGACACTTTCATTGTATCCCCTATGTTGATGAAAGTCAAGTGGCAAACTGGACTGAGTTTTTGTTTGATATGGGTGTGTCAAAATCTGTACAATAAGCCTATACCCACCCAGCTTACGAAACAAAAGAAAGAGTTATCCAAACCAATAGCTGAGAGTAAACCGATAGAATGTGACTCACTGCGGGCACTTCGGCGGGCCCGCTCACCCGCGCCCTTTTTCTTTTTTGTTCCGTCAAAAAATGCAGCAGCGTTCTGTCGGGTGTGGTATACTAATCAGAAAAGGAGTGACTGCCATGAGTCTGCAATTCGACGGGTACTTAATGAGCCGCGATCTCCCGGTTGCGCAATTTTCCCAGGGCAAATGCAATCCACTGCGCGAAGAGCTGCTGCCCTTTCATTTCGCAAACCACGGTACGCTGGAAGAATGGCTTCAGCGCCGGGCGATGGACTGTCACAGCCGAACAAACGCACGGCTGCTGCGCCGGGCACTGCGCATAGAGGATAACGGCGCGGAATGGCTCTCCTTTCGCGTGGAAGGAGCCACGATCACGGACACCTACTGGCTCAAAGCAGAAGGCAGCTCTCTTACCTATCGGGACATCTGTTTCCAGGAAAACGCTTATTGGGAATTCGCACTAAATGGCCCCAGTGTCAATGATTTCAGCGGCCCGGTGAGCCGAACCCCGGAGCTGACCAACACCGGCAGCTTCGAAAAATGCTGGAAAAAGGAGCCGGATGGCTGGTGGCTGTATAAGCATGGCAAACCAGAAAACATCTTCTCTGAGCTGATGGCCTATTCGCTGGGAAAACGACTTGGCTTTTGTATGGCACATTACGAATTTGTAGATGAACAGACGATCCGTACCAGAGATTTCACTGCCGGAGCCACTGTAAATTTTGAAACGGCGAGAGGTCTGGGCCTGCGCTCCGACCAGCACATCGACAACTACCAGCGGCTTGCTCAAATTTCTCCCGGACTGGCAATGGAGTATGCACAGATGGTGACGCTGGATGCACTGATTTACAATGCAGACCGACACGCCGACAATTTCGGCATTTTACGGGATGTGAACACAGGATCGATTCTGTCCTTGGCCCCGAATTATGACAATAACCTATCCCTTCTGGCTCTTGGTATTCCGAATCGAGAATCAGGTTCAGACTTTCTTCGTGACTGGCAGAACCTGATTCTGTTTTACCGGGTTCCGCTCTCCCTCCCCCCACTGGCTCCAGGCGAAATTGCCGCGCTGGCAGAAGTGATTCCCTGCAAGGTGGATAAGCAGACTGCCATTGACTTTCTGCAATATCGCTACCAGTGGATGCAGCAATCTCTTGATCGGGCAAGGCAGCTCTGGAACCCGCTCATTGAACCATAACGAAGCAGGTACGACCATCGGTCGTACCACCGGCAGACCGCTGCCCAAGCTGCTGCTCAGATGCTGCTCTCTACAGGTACGACCATCGGTCGTACCCCCAGCAAACCGCTGCCCAGGCTGCTGCTCAGATGCTGTTCTCCACAGGTACGACCATCGGTCGTACCCCGGCAGACCACTGCCCGGGCCGCTGCTCAGATGCCGCTTTCCGCAGGTACGACCATCGGTCGTACCCCCGCAGACCACTGCCCGGGCCGCTGCTCAGATGCCGCTTTCCGCAGGTACGACCATCGGTCGTACCCCCGCAGACCGCTGCCCGGGCAGCTGCTCAGATGCTGCTTTCTTCAGGTACGACCATCGGTCGTACCCCCGGCAGACCACTGCCCGGGCAGCTGCTCAGATGCTGCTTTCTTCAGGTACGACCATCGGTCGTACCCCCGGCAGACCACTGCCCGAGCCGCTGCTCAGATGCCGCTTTCCGCAGGTACGACCATCGGTCGTACCCCGGCAGACCACTGCCCGGGCCGCTGCTCAGATGCTGCTTTCTTCAGGTACGACCATCGGTCGTACCCCGGCAGACCACTGCCCGGGCCGCTGCTTAGATGCCGCTTTCCGCAGGTACGACCGATGGTCGTACCTGTTTTTATTCCCCTCATCGAAAGGAGTCTTATTATGACAACCCACATTGGAAAATGGGAAAATGATCCTGCAATCAAAATCCCCAAAGAACTACTAGCCGCTCTCCATTGGCACGAAGGCGCAGAACTCAACATCTATGTTGAAGGCGGAAAGATTATCTTGGAGCCGTCAAAATGCGGAAAAACCATAGGAGAATTATTTAAAGATTATGAAGGCGATTATGTGCCCAACGAAATTGACTGGGGCCAGCCCACTGGAGACGAATTATGGTAACACAAGGTAGTATCATCAAAATCAATTTTTGCCCTCAGGTGGGATGCGAAACAGCCGGTTATCGACCGGCTGTTGTTATCAGTAACGAGATTTTCAATCAGAAAAGCCGCCTATCCATCGTTTGTCCCATTACAAACACCGTAAACAACTTCCCGCTACACATTCCTCTGGATGACCGAACAAAAACAACAGGCGTGATTATGTGCGAACATGTGAAATCACTGGATTTGCGCAAGCGCACCTACCATGTAGTAGAGCAGCTACCTGATGATATTTTAAGGCAGGTCATCAGTGTGGTATCTGCGGAAATTGCCTGGGGGTATGGGTTGGAGCGGTAAAGAAAGTTTTCGCTTGTGTTACCCCGAAAATCAAAGAAAATTAAGGCATCCCCACCACAAAGGAGGTGTCTTGGTATGCTGATCGATAGAGCATTGATCTTGGCCAACGCGATCATCTTGTTGATTCAGATCATGCGGGCATAATGTAAAAATAGGAGGGGGGGTACGACCAATGGTCGTCCCCCCCCTCCGTCTATTTTAGGTATCGTCTACTAGTAAAACACACAAAATTCGGGGTAATCTTTTATCCAGAATATTAGGCGAAACAAGTTGACACATATAATTATATGTGTCATAATATGAAATGTCAGGAGGGAATCTGATGCGAAGTTATTCTTCCAGAGAAGTTCTCAAACTGCTGAAAGAAGACGGTTGGTATGAAGTGAATGTTGTTGGTAGCCACCATCAATTCAAGCATCCAATCAAACCGGGGCGTGTCACTTTAAAACATCCTGACAAAGACATTCCCCGAAAAACACTCGACAGCATTGAGAAACAGTCGGGGTTACTATTTCGGTAATCCCGACCCCCTCTCCCTATATAGTACCGCCAGAAAGGAGTGTTACCATGAAAAAAGTAGAGCGGTATTTTTATCCTGCGGTTTTCACCTATGAACAGGGGCAGGAAATCGCTGTTTCCTTTCCCGATTTGGGCTGTGCCACCAGCGGAACCAATGAGGACGATGCACTTCTGTCCGCAAGGGAGCTGCTGGGATGCGTATTGAACGGCCTAGAAGAAGATGGTGAGAACATTCCTGCTCCCACTCCCCTTCCTTTGGTCAAATTGGAGGAAAATGAACGAGTCGTATTGGTTGATGTTTACATGCCCTCCATCCGTATGGCACAAGTGAACCGATCTGTCAGCCGCACAGTGACTCTTCCTGCATGGCTCAATGCCGCAGCTCTGGAGCGACAAGTCAATTTCTCCCAGGTTCTCCAGGATGCCCTGAAAGAGCAACTACATCTCCGATAAAAAAGGGGTACGACCGATGGTCGTACCCCTACCAGACCGCTGCCTGGGCTGCTGCTCAGATACTGCTTCCTTCAGGTACGACCATCGGTCGTACCTGTTTTTTATTCCCCACCGTATGGTATCTGCCGAAATTGCCTGGGGGTATGAGTTGGAGTGGTAACTCTGCCTTTAGTTACACTCGCCCCGAAAAGTAATTATAATCAGGGTCAGTATTACAAAGGAGGTACGAGGTCATGTTCATTGATCGACTGTTGCTGCTGGCAAATGCGATTATCTTGGCAATTCAAATTATGCGGGCATAATTGCGAACTCTGAAAATGGGGGTACGATCATCGGTCGTACCCTCTGCTTCTTTTGCGGTGGCAAGCCGCTTTTCGTTCATGTGAATCAGATACACGTTTTTATATAATCGGTTCACCACTTGCTTTATCAACGAATACAATTTTCAATTCTGCATCAAGAGCTTCTGCCACTCTTTCTAATTCGGACACCTTAAATGTGTTCCGTTTGTACTTGTTGTTCATGTTCTGTGGGGTTTGACCCGTCCGGCGGGCAAGTTCGGCCTCGGTGATCCCGCCACGCTTTACACAGCAAAGTTTTATGTATTCTCTTACATCCATTTACATAAGCCTCCTTTTCGTCATTATATAACAAACTTTATATAATGTCAAACTATAAGTTTATTATATATAAAATATTTTATAAAAAAGCGTTGACAAGATATAAAAAAATGTGTATAATATAGATGTAATCAAGAAAAACATAAGGTTCATACCTGTTGGAGTGTGGAATTCAGCCGGGGCCCACCTAGAGAGGAGCCGCCCACTAGGCGAAGGAACGAATATCAAACATTTACACAAAATGGAGGCAACCACTATGACAACTGCCATTAAAATCGCAATCGACTCCAAAATCACTGCACTCGGACGCAAGGGCTGTAAAAACTTCATCATGGAAACCGGTTATTATCCTGAAATCGGCGGCCTTTTTGACAAGGATTATCGCCGAGCAGTCCGGTCGGTTCTCACTGCCGAGCATTGGGAAGACCTCACAAATCTGTTTCTTGACTGGAACTGATTTACACAGCCCACCCGGGCGGGCCGGTGCCCGGGAGATTAAACGACTGATTCCAGTCCTTTTTCTTTGTTTTGTAAACCCATAGAACTGCATTCCAGGCCGATTTCTCAGGTACTACCATCGGTCGTACCTCTTCCCCTTTCCCCCCCAATACCCTTGACATCCCAAGGAAAACGTAGTACAATGTATTACGGAAAGAGAGGTGCACAATATGAGCTTTTCAATTAGACTGAACGCACAGGAAAAAGCTCTTGCCGAAAGCTATGCTCGTCTTCATTCTTTGTCGCTGGGCGAAGCTTTCAAGCAGGCGCTTTTTGAGCGGATCGAAGATGAATATGATATTGCCATTGCTGACGAGGCATACCATGAGTATCTGAAAAACCCAAAGACATATACTCATAGTGAAGCAAGGGAGCTTCTGGATCTATGATGCATTATCAAGTGGTGTATTCTGAAAGAGCGCTTAAAGAACTCAAAAAAATGGATCGTTACACTCGTCAGCTGATTTTTTCGTGGATCAGCAAAAATCTTGATGGTTGTGAAAATCCAAGGAGCCACGGAAAAGCATTGGCAGCAAACCGCAGTGGCCAATGGCGGTATCGCATTGGCGATTACCGACTGATCTGTCAAATCCAAGATCAGGAACTGATTATTTTAGCCCTCTCCGTTGGCCACCGACGCGAGGTTTACCAATAATCAAAAAAGGTACGACCATCGGTCGTACCCTGTCCATCTGCTATTATTTCACCCTATTTTCGGTCAAGAAAAAGTATTGCATTGGTAAAAATAGGGTGTTATAATTAGAGTGTTACCAAATAAAAAAGAAAACCCCCACAGTCATTTACTCAGTCCCCACTGAGTAAATGACATGCGCCAGTAGCTGTCGGCAAACAGCGGACTGACTTGTGAGAGCCATTCTTCCCATGTATCATAACATGGATTTTGATAGAATGTCAACCTTGCGAAGTTACGCCCTTGCTGTTTTGCCCTGCCCGGCTTACAGTTGGGGCGTATCTTCTTTTTTGTTTTGTAAAAAACCCGAACCTTGAAAAACCAAAGCATACTTTCCAAAAGAAAGCGAAGCTTTTTCATCAAGGTCTTTAATGCGGTCACACACACCGCTTAAAGCATTGTTGTTTCTGCCCTGCGCAGAAGGCCAGCTTGGAAAACGCCATACATTGCTTTGCAAAACACGAATGCCGAAACGAAGCCGGGCAATGATGAGCAAATGCGGCAGTTGCACGGAACACATAATGATACTTCCCACGGAAGGACGCCCCGCTGGCGTGGGGTTTACAAATCCAATGCTTTTTATAAGCTGTGGGCATACCAACTCGTCCGGTATGGTGCAACGCCTGTAAGGCAGGCAACGGATAGACCGTTTAGCACATGATGGCAATTAGTGTTATTTCAGCTTTATAAAAGGCTAGCCAATGCGCTGCATCCCTGCAACGCATTGGCCTGCACTTTTATATGGTGGAGAATTAGGGACTCGAACCCCAGACTTCCTGCGTGTGATGCAGGCACTCTAACCAGCTGAGCTAATCCTCCGCGACGAAAGTTATTATACCATCCTGCCTTGACAAAGTCAACGGGTTTCGGGAAAAATTTTTCGATTATTTTTGCTCTGCTGCCCGCCTTTTTATTGCATTCAGCGCGGGTGCATGGTATCATTTTTTAGTTGAGGACATCACAAAAACAAGGAAGGGCCTGCCGGGCTTTCCGGCGGCCATATCAGGCGTTCACGCGCTGAGAAGGAGGCTATTTATGCAGATTGGATTCGACAACAACCTTTATATCCAAAAGCAGACCGAGAACATTCTCGCCCGGATCGAAAAGTTTCAGGGCAAGCTGTATCTGGAGTTCGGCGGCAAGCTGTTCGACGACTACCATGCCGCTCGTGTGCTGCCCGGCTTCGATGTGAACGGCAAGATCCGGCTGCTGCACGAGCTGCGCGACAAGGCCGAGATCATCTTCTGCATCAGTGCGGGCGACATTGAAAAGACCAAGATGCGCGCCGACCTGGGCATCAGCTACGACATGGAGGTGCTGCGTCTGATCGACGACATCACCGCCATGGACATCGAAGTGAACAGCGTGGTCATCACCCAGTACACCGGCCAGCGCGCTGCCGATGCCTTCTCCAAGAAGCTCACCAGCCGCGGCGTGAAGAACTACATCCATCGCCCCATCGAGGGCTATCCTCTGGCTGTGGACTACATCTGCAGCGACGAGGGCTACGGTTCCAACCCCTATGTGGAAACCACCAAGCCTCTGGTGGTGGTCACCGCCCCCGGCCCCGGCAGCGGCAAGCTGGCCACCTGCCTGAGCCAGGTTTATCATGAGTACAAGCGCGGCGTGATGGCCGGCTACGCCAAATTCGAGACCTTCCCCATCTGGAACATTCCCCTGAAGCACCCGGTCAACCTGGCCTACGAGGCTGCCACCGCCGACCTGGATGACGTGAACATGATCGACCCCTTCCATCTGGAAGCCTACGGCAAGACCACCGTCAACTACAACCGGGACGTGGAAGCTTTCCCCATCGTACAGAACATTCTGGGCCGCATCACCGGCGACAAGGAATTCTACCGCAGCCCCACCGACATGGGCGTGAACATGGCCGGCTACGCCATCTTTGACGACGAGGTAGTGCGCAAGGCCGCCACCGAGGAAATCTTCCGCCGCTATTACACTGCTGCCTGCGATGTGAAGCAGGGCAAGGCCACCGAGGCCAGCCTGCACAAGATCGAGAACATCATGCAGCAGCTGGATGTGAACGCCGAAAGCCGCGCCGTGGTGGCTCCCGCTCTGGCCAAGATGCGCCAGACCGAGCAGCCCGCCGCCGCCATCGAGCTGCCGGACGGCCGCATCGTAACCGGCAAGGCCAGCGACCTGATGAGTGCCTGCAGCGCTACCGTGCTGAACAGTCTGAAGGCCCTCACCGGCATTCAGGATTCCGTGCTGCTGATCCGTCCCGAGGTGCTGGAGCCCATCCTGCGGCTGAAGATCGACTACCTGGGCAGCCGCTCCAGCGTGCTGAAGGTGGACGACGTGCTGGCCGGTCTGGCAGTGAGCGCCGCCACCGAGCCTGTGGCCGCCAAGGCCATGGCCGCCCTGCCCCTGCTGCGGGACTGCGACATGCACTCCACCCAGATGCTCCACTCCGGCGACCAGGGCACCCTGCGCAAGCTGGGCCTGCGCATCACCATGGAGCCCAAGTACCCCGGCAAGGATCTGTTCTTCTGATTTCATAAACAACGCACAGCGCACCCCCGAAGCATCCGTTCCGGGGGTGCGTTTTGTTTTCCACACATTGGCTCCTTCTGTGTGGAAAATTTCTCTCTATGCCCGTTATTCCGGCGCCGCCGCGCACCCTTTTTGCCCCAAAACATTTACAAGCCCCGGCCCGGCCCGTATAATGAAAGAGGAATTCCCGCGCACAGGCGCCCGCGCCCTGCGCGCCGAAACGAAATGCAAGAAGGAGACAGCTTTTATGGAACGTTTGGTTGGCACTGTATCCCGGGGCATCCGCGCCCCGATCATCCGTCAGGGCGACGACCTGGCCCACATCGTGGTGGACTCGGTTCTGTCCGCCGCAAACAGCGAGGGCTTCTGCCTGCGCGACCGGGACGTAATCGCCGTAACCGAGGCCGTGGTGGCCCGCAGTCAGGGCAACTATGCTTCGGTGGAGAACATCGCCCAGGATGTGAAGGAGAAATTCGGCGGCGGCACGCTGGGCGTGATTTTCCCCATCCTGAGCCGCAACCGCTTTGCCATCTGCCTGAAGGGCATCGCCGCCGGCTGCAAAAAAGTGGTACTGATGCTCAGCTATCCCTCCGACGAGGTGGGCAACCATCTGATCAGCGAGGATGAGCTGGACGCCTCCGGCGTGAACCCCTGGAGCGACGTGCTCAGCGAAGAGCGCTACCGGGAGCTGTTCGGCTACAAAAAGCACACCTTCACCGGTGTGGATTATGTGGAGTACTACCGCAGCGTGATCGAGGAGGCGGGCGCCGAGGCAGAGATCATCTTCGCCAACAATCCCCGCGCCATTCTGGATTACACCAAAAATGTACTCAACTGCGACATTCACACCCGCAAGCGCACCAAGCGGCTGCTGCTTGCCGCCGGTGCCGAGAAGGTACTCAGCCTGGATGAACTGATGACTGCCCCCGTGAATGGCAGCGGCTACAACGATTCCTACGGCCTGCTGGGCTCCAACAAGGCCACCGAGGAGACCGTGAAGCTATTCCCCATCCACTGCCAGGAGCTGGTGGACGACATCCAGCAGCGGATTCTGGACGCCACCGGCAAGCACGTTGAGGTAATGGTCTACGGCGACGGCGCCTTCAAGGATCCCATGGGCAAGATCTGGGAGCTGGCCGACCCCGTGGTCTCCCCCGGCTACACCGCCGGCCTGGAGGGCACTCCCAACGAGCTGAAGCTGAAGTATCTGGCTGACAACGACTTCGCCAACCTCTCCGGCCAGGAGCTGAAGGATGCCATCTCTCAGGCCATCCGCGAGAAGGACGAGAAGGCCGAAAGCCTGACCGGCAACATGGCCAGCCAGGGCACCACCCCCCGCCGCCTGACCGACCTGATCGGCAGCCTGTGCGATCTGACCAGCGGCAGCGGCGACAAGGGCACCCCCATCATTCTGGTGCAGGGCTACTTCGACAACTACACCAAGTAATTTTTCCGCGCACACAGCAAAACGGGCGGTTCCGAAGCCTTTCGGAACCGCCCGCTTTTTCTCTTTGTTTTTCTTATTCTTCAGTCTTGGCCACGGCCTTCAGCGCCAGAAACAGCATCACGATGGACACGCCCATCAGAATATGGCCAATGCCCGCAATACCGCTGATGGCAGCGTCCGCCCCGCTGCTCAGCGCGGTACCCAGCACCTGCACAACACCCCGCACCGTGAACATCACGGTCATGAAGGGCAGCGCCACGTTATAGAGGCCGTAAAAACGGCGGAACATGGGCTGAGCGGTCAGGCTGGTGGTCTTGGCGAAGAGCGCCAAGACCAAAAACAGCACCGTGCCCAGTGCAAACAGGTGCAGATGGTTCACCGCCAGTGTGGTCTTGCCGGTAAAGCCGTTCCACTTGGTGAATTCCCGATAGAACACGCCGAAGGCCATGGAGGCGATGGCGTAGCCAAACGCGGTATTGATGAGTTTTTTCATAGGGGTTTCCTCTTTCCGGGCCATTGGCCCATTTTATTTGAACATCGTTCAGATTTTATTACAAAGCAGCGCCGCTCCCGCCGGGGGCGGCGCCGCGTTTTGGCTTATGCGTACAGCACCCGCCGGATCACCGCCAGCAGGGTTGCGCAGTCGGTCTCCTCCCGGGCAAGGCCGGCCATCAGACTGGAGAACACAAAGGCCACGAACTGTTCCCGGTCAAGGTCCGCTCCGAAGGCATCCGGCCGAACCTTTTCGTCCCGCTCCAGCACCTGCTCCAGGCTGGCACGCATGTGACCGAAGGCTTCTTCCATGGCCTGCCGGGCCTTTTTCCGGTCCTGGGCGGCAAAGCCGCTCATGTGGGCCCGCAGAAAGTCCGGATATTCCGCCGCTCCGGTGCGGATGCTGGCAAACAGCCATTCCACACAGGCGCAGAAATCCCCGCTCTGGGTGCAGCTGCCCGCATCGTGAAAGATGCCCCGCCAGATGTCCTGTACCGTGGCGGTAACCAGCTCCGCCTTGCTGGGGAAATAGTTGTACACCGAGCCCACCGCCACGTTGGCGGCGGCAGCCACCGCCCGCATGTTCAGCGCGGCCAGTCCCTGGCCGGCGGCAATGCTCTTGCTGGCGGCCAGCAGCTCCTCGCGGGATGTGATCACTTTATTCATGGCGCTCCTGCCTTTCATTTTGAACACTGTTCATCATACAGGTTTTTCCCCGCCTTGTCAAGCAAAAAGCCGGGGCGGCGTTTTCACCGCCCCGGCCGCAAGGCTGTTTTCCGGGTTACAGCTCAATGCTCTCCAGCTTGAGGATCGCCAGAATGTAAATCTTGAGCGCCTGCATCAGCTGGGCGATGTTGGCCGCCTCGTTGGCGCCGTGCATGGGGCCGCCGAACTCGGGCAGCACGGTATCCAGCCGCTCGGGGCCAAAGCTCACCGCCTTGGGGAAGTGGCGGGCGTAGGTGCCGCCGCCCATGGTGAAGGGCTTGGCATCCTCGCCGGTGACCTCGTTGTAGGTTTCAATCAGGGCCTGAATGGGCGCGGCGTCGGCGCTGATGTAGAAGGGCACCCGCCAGGTGGCCTCTTCCACGGTGGCGCAGCCCTCGGAGGCAGCCTCCAGCCGGGCCTTGATCTCCTCGCCGGTGATGCTGGTGGGGAAACGGCTGTCCACATCCTGCCACAGGCGGCCGTCCTTCAGCTCGATCATGCCGCCGATGATGGTCAGCGGGTCGAAGGCGTCGTCGCTGGCGGCGATGCCCACGCCGCTGCCGTCGGTGTTGCTGTGCAGCTTGCGCAGATAGGTCAGGAACTCCTCCTCATCGGCGGTGACCAGATGATTGTCCAGCAGGTAATTTACAATCAGGCCGATGGCGTTCACGGTGTTCTGGGGCATGGCCGCATGGCCGCCCTTGCCCCAGCCGCGGATGCGCACCGCGCCGTTCTCCTCTTCCAGCGTGATGCCCTCACGCTCGCTCAGGGAAGCGAAGTCCGCCTTTACCAGGCAGGAAGCCCGATCCGGCACCACGTTGTGGGCCACGCCGCCGGTGAACTCCAGAATGTTGCCGTTCTCCAGCTTCTTGGAAACCAGATAGCCGTTGAAGCCGCCCTTCTCACCGTTGCATACCGGGAACTCGGCGTCCGGGGAGAAGCAGAAATCCGGGGCGGGGTAGTTCTTCAGATAGTACTCCACGTCCTCCATGCCGGTCTCCTCGTTGGCGCCCAGCAGCGCACGTACGCCGTACTTCAGGGGCACATTATGCTCCTTGAGGAACTTCAGCGCATACAGGCACAGCACGCTGGGGCCCTTGTCGTCGGCCACACCGCGGCCGATGATCCAGCCGTCCCGCACCTGCATGTCGAAGGGATCGGCGGTCCAGCCGTTGCCCTGAGGCACCACATCCAGATGGGTGATGGTGGCAATCTGCTTGTCGGTCTCACCGGGCAGCTCGGCCCAGCCCATGTAGCCTTCGCAGTTGTTGGTGGACAGGCCCATCTCAGCGGCCATCTTCAGTGCTTCGTCCAGCGCAGCGGCGGGGCCGGCGCCAAAGGGCTTGCCCGGCTCCGGGGTACCCTCCACACTGTTGATGTCCACCAGGCGCTTGATGTCGCGCACAACGTTTTCTTCATTGGCGGCCACGAATGCATCCACCGCGGCACGCAGTTCCTTTGTGATCATAGCTTTTATCTCCTTCCCTCCGCAGCACCGCCGGCAGGGCGGCCATGCAGTGAGTCATTTCTTACTCGATATTATACCACGATTCTGGAATTTGAAAAGCCGCCGGGCCACAAAAAGGGAGCCGCCCCGGCTCTTGCGGGGCAGCTCCCTTCGATTGTTCGGGATTACGGGGTTATTCCAGCTCGAACGCGCCGGTGTACAGCTGGTAGTACTTGCCCTTCTGGGCGATCAGCTGCTCGTGGTTGCCGCGCTCGATGATGCGGCCCTGCTCCAGCACCATGATCACATCGGCGTTCTTTACGGTGGAAAGCCGGTGGGCGATCACGAATACGGTACGGCCGGTCATCAGGGCGTCCATGCCCCGCTGCACAATGGCCTCGGTGCGGGTGTCGATGCTGCTGGTGGCCTCGTCCATGATCATAACCGGCGGGTCTGCCACCGCGGCCCGGGCGATGGCCAGCAGCTGCCGCTGGCCCTGAGACAGGTTCGCGCCGTTGCTGGTGAGCATGGTGTTATAACCCTCCGGCAGGCGGGTGATAAAGTCATGGGCGCCCGCCAGCAGGGCGGCAGCCTTGCACTCCTCATCGGAGGCATCCAGATTGCCGTAGCGGATATTGTCCATCACAGTGCCGGTAAACAGGTTGGTGTCCTGCAGCACGATGCCCATGCTGCGGCGCAGGTCGGCCTTTTTGATCTTGTTGATGTTGATGCCGTCGTAGCGGATCTTGCCGTCCGCAATGTCGTAGAACCGGTTGATCAGGTTGGTGATGGTGGTCTTGCCCGCGCCGGTAGCGCCCACAAAGGCCACCTTCTGGCCCGCCTCGGCATACAGGGTCACGTCGTGCAGCACGGTCTTGTTCGGGGTGTAGCCGAAGTCCACGTCGAACAGGCGCACATCGCCCCGCAGACGGGTGTAGGTGACGGTGCCGTCGCTGTGGGGATGCTTCCAGGCCCACACGTTGGTGCGCTCGGCGCACTCGGAGAGGCTGCCGTCCGCGTTTTCCTTCGCGTTCACCAGCGTCACATAACCGTTGTCCTCCTCGGGCTTTTCATCCAGCAGGGTGAAGATACGCTGGGCGCCCGCCAGGCCCATGACCACCGCGTTGATCTGCTGGGACACCTGCATGATGCTGCCAGCGAACTGCTTGGTCATGTTCAAAAAGGGCACCACGATGCTGATGCTCAGTGCCAGGCCGGAAATGCTCACATTGGGTACGCCGGCCATGAGCAGGAAGCCGCCGGCCACAGCCACGATCACATAGATCACATTGCCCATGTTGTTCAGGATGGGGCCCAGAATGTTGGCAAACTTGTTGGCGCTTTCCGAAGCGGCGAACAGGGCGTCGTTGCGCTTGTCGAAGTCGGCCTTGGCCTCTTCCTCATGGCAGAACACCTTGACCACCTTCTGGCCGTTCATCATCTCTTCCACGTAGCCTTCCATGGCGCCGATGGCCTCCTGCTGGCGCAGGAAGAAGCGGGCGGAGTTGCCGCCCACCTTTTTGGTCAGCCAGGCCATGACCGCCACACCGGCCACCACCACAAGGGTCATCCACAGGCTGTAGTACAGCATGATGCAGGTCACGCTGGTCATGGTAACCAGGGTAATGGTGATCTGGGGGAAGCTCTGGGAAACCAGCTGCCGCAGGGTATCGATATCATTGGTGTAGTAGCTCATGATATCGCCGTGGTTGTTGGTGTCGAAGTAGCGGATGGGCAGATCCTGCATACCGCTGAACATCTTGACCCGCAGCTTTTTCAGAAAACCCTGGGTGATGATGGCCATCATCCGGGTATATGTAAAGGCGGAGATGAGCGCCAGCAGATACATGACCACCAGAACGCTCACCAGACCCATGATCTGGCCGGAGGCCGCGGCCCAGTCGCCGCTCTGCCAGTTGGCCTCGATCACCGCAATGACCTTCTGCATGAATACCGAGGGGATGGAGCTGATGATGGCGCTGAACAGAATGCAGCACACCACCACCGGCATCATGACCGGATAGAAGGAAAACAGCGTTTTAAAAATGCGCAGCAGGGTGCCCTGCTTGCTGATCGTCGGGTTGTTATGCATTCTCCTGCCCTCCTGCCTTGTTCTGCGAGGTATAGACCTCACGATAGATTTCGCTGGTCTCGAGCAGCTCCTTGTGGGTACCGATGGCGCTGATGGCGCCGCCGTCCAGCACCAGAATGCGGTCCGCATCCTCCACCGAGGAGGTGCGCTGGGCAATGATGATCTTGGTGGTCTCGGGGATGAATTCCCGGAAGGCCTTGCGGATCAGGGCATCGGTCTTGGTGTCCACCGCGCTGGTGGAGTCGTCCAGAATCAGGATTTTCGGCTTTTTCAGAAGAGCCCGGGCAATGCACAGCCGCTGCTTCTGGCCGCCGGACACGTTGGAGCCGCCCTGCTCGATGTAGGTGTCGTATTTTTCGGGGAAGCGCTGGATGAACTCATCCGCCTGTGCCAGGCGGCAGGCCTCCTCCAGCTCGGCGTCGGTGGCATTCTTGTTGCCCCAGCGCAGGTTTTCCTTGATGGTACCGCTGAACAGCACGTTCTTCTGCAGCACCACAGCCACCTGGTTGCGCAGCGCCTCCAGGTCGTAGTCCCGCACGTCGTGGCCGCCCACCTTCACGCAGCCCTCGGTGGCGTCGTACAGGCGGCTGACCAGCTGGATTAGCGAGGACTTGGAAGAACCGGTGCCGCCGATGATACCGATGGTCTCGCCGCTTTTGATGTGCAGATCAATGTCGGTCAGGGCCATGCGCTCCGCATGCTCGGAGTAGCGGAAGCTCACATGGTCAAAGTCGATGGAGCCGTCTGCCACTTCGGTGAGGCCGTTCTCGGGGCTTTTCAGGGTGCTCTCCTCCTGAATGACCTCCAGAATACGGTGGGCCGACTCGCTGGCCATGGTAATCATCACAAACACCATGGAGAACATCATCAGGCTGCTCAGAATCTGGAAGCTGTAGGTCAGCAGAGCAGAGAACTGGCCCACGTCCAGCGCAAGGCCCCGGGTGGTGATGATGGTGTAGGACCCGAAGGACAGCACGAAGATCATTACCACATACAGGCTGAACTGCATCAGAGGGTTGTTGAAGGCCAGAATCTTTTCCGCCTGGGTGAAGTCCCGGCACACATCCTCGGCCGCGGCGGCGAACTTCTTCTCGTAGTCCTCCCGCACATAGGACTTGACCACCCGCATGCCCTGCACGTTTTCCTGAATGGAATTGTTCAGCGCGTCGTACTTTTTAAACACCCGCTTGAACAGGGGCATTACGGTGCGGATGACGCAGAACAGGCCGATGCCCAGAATGGGGGCCACCAGCAAAAAGATCTGCGCCATGCGCCCGCCCATCACAAAGGCCATGGTGAACGAGAAGATCAGCATCAGCGGGCAGCGGATGGCGGCACGCACGATCATCATGTAGGCCATCTGCACGTTGGTGATGTCGGTGGTCAGACGGGTGACCAGAGACGAGGTGGAAAATTTGTCGATGTTCTGGAAGGAATAGTCCTGAATTCTGTAGAACATATCCTTGCGCAGGTTGCGGGCAAAGCCGCAGGAAGCGGTGGCCGCATACTTGCCCGCCAGCACGCCGAAAAACAGCGAAAGGGCGGCCATGGCCAGCAGCACCGCACCGTACTGCAGAATGGTACCGAAGCTGCAGCCTGCCTTGATCTGGTTTACCAGCTGGGCGATCACAAAGGGAATAATGCATTCCATCAGCACCTCAAGGGACACAAAGATCGGCGCCTTGATGGACACGCCCTTGTATTCCCGGATGGATCGCGCGAGTTGTTTGTACATACCTTTTTTCACTCCTCCTGTTCCTTTTCCCAAAGGCGGCTTATGCCGCCCCCCGCCCATTGCTTGCGCGCGCAAACAGTGTGCGGGCGATAAAAAGAGCGCAAGTCCAGGCCGCTGCCGGGCTTACGCTTTTGGCTTACTTGCCCTTATTATACCTACTATAATAGGAGACTGTCAACAGAAAATCCGCGGGCTTTTATGAAATTTCGCCAATTTGCACTGGATTTTTTCTCTTTTTTGCACTATTGTCCACCCCGGCAGGCCCTGCCGCTCTTTACAATCCCAAACTGTATTTTTATAATAAGACTAAACGTTTTTTTTTGCAAAAGGAGGGGTGCCGCTTGAAGCTGCCCAAACGCTGCCGGCTGGCTGCCGCGGCACTGGCGCTGACGCTGTGCGCGGGCTGCGGCTCCGCGCCGCCATCCCAGCAGATCGAGAGCATTGCCCAGAACGCGGCCCCCAGCGCCGCTGCCCCCGTCCAGTCCGAGGGCGGCGGATTTGTGGCCCCCGAGCCGCTGACCGCCACCTTTGATGAAGCCGCCGCCCAGACCGACAACGACGTTCTGTGGGACACCAGCCATCTTGCCCAGGGTTATGTGGCAGTGCGTACCAGTCAGCCGGGCAAGATCAAATTCCTGCTCACCTATCAGGGCGACACCGGCGGCGTACCCAGCCAGTATTCCTATCTGATGCCTGCGGACGGCTCGCCCGCCATCATCCCGCTGCAGTTGGGCAGCGGGGATTACGAACTGGCGGTCTGCCAGAACATTTCCGGCGACAAATACGCCTACCTGAGCCGCCAGACCGTGACCGCCGCGCTGGAGGACGACTTCGCACCCTTTTTGCGGCCCAGCATCTATATCCCCTACACGCCGGACTCGGCCTGTGTGGCCAAGGCCTCCGAGCTCACCGCCGGCGCAGCCGACACGGTGGACGCGGTGGGCCGCATCTACGATTACATTGTAACGAACATCGACTACGACACCCCCAAGGCCGAGAGCATCGGCACCGATTACTACCCCGACCCGGACGAGACCCTTGCCACCGGCAAGGGCATCTGCGTGGACTACGCGGCGCTGGCCGCCGCCATGCTGCGCAGTCAGGGCATTCCCACCAAGCTGATCACCGGCTATGTGGCCCCGAACGATCTGTACCACGCATGGAACATGATCTGGCTGGAGGAAACCGGCTGGATCACCGTGGAATTCGAGGTGAAGCCCGGGGTCTGGAACCGGGTGGACACCACCTTCGCCGCCGGGGGCGCCGGCAGCCAGTACATTGGCGACGGCAGCAACTACACCGATTTCCGCACCTACTGAGGGAGGCAGACACAATGGCAAAGAATGAACTGAACAGCCTGGCTGTGAGCGCGTTTTGTGAATCCATGGCCATGATGCTGGAGGCCGGCATCCAGCCGGACGAGGCCGCGGCCCTGCTTGCGGAGGACAGCGGCGCCGGCCAGCTGCAGCAGGCGGCCCGCTCCATGCAGAAATCCCTGCTGCTGGGCGAGAGCCTTTCCCAGGCAGCCAAGACCTGCGGCATGTTCCCGGACTACGCGGTGCGCATGATTGCCGCGGGCGAGGTGAGCGGCCGCACCGACGGCGTACTGCGCAGCCTGGCCCGGCACTATGCCAGCCAGGACCAGCTGCAGAAAAAACTGAAAAGCGCGGTGTTCTACCCCGGCGTGCTGCTGGGGCTTACCGCTGTGATTCTGGCGGTGCTGGTGGCCAAGGTGCTGCCGGTGTTCACCGGCGTATACCAGAGCCTGGCCGGAAGCCTGGCCGGCTCCTCCTACGGCTACATCCGCTTTGCCTATGTGGTGGGCTGGGCCGCGCTGGCGGTTACCCTGCTGCTGGCCGCCGCGCTGGCAGCCGGGCTGATCCTCAGCCGCAGCACATCCGGCGCCCACCGGCTGGCCCGGATGTTTGAGGTGGTGCCCTTCACCGCCTCCGCCGCCCGCAAGCTGGCGGTGGCCCGGCTGGCCAGCGCCCTTTCCCTGTTCCTTGCCAGCGGCGTGGACGCGGACACCGCCCTCACCGCCGCCAGCGACATGGTGGAGCATCAGGGGCTGCGCGCCCAGCTGCAGGCCTGCCATGAGGAAATGCAGAAGGGCAAGGGTCTTTCCACCGCGCTGTTCGAGCAGAAGGTATTCGAGCCGCTGTATGGCCGCATGCTCATCAGCGGCGCCCGCAGCGGCCAGGCCGACACGGTGCTGGCCCGGCTGAGCCAGCTGTTCACCCAGGATGCGCAGGCCGCCATGGATGCGCTGATCGATTCCATCGAGCCCATTCTGGCCGCCTTCCTCACGCTGGCGGTAGGCGTGACCCTGCTGGCCGTGATGCTGCCGCTCATCGGCATTCTGGGCTCCATCGGCTGAACCATACATAGGGAGGGGTTTGGATGTATCACATCAAGCGGGTGCTTTCCCTGCGCGCCCGGCTGATTACCGCCGCCGTGCTGCTGGCGGTGCTGGTGCTGGCCGCGCTGGGCCTGATGCTGGGTTCCCGGCAGGTGGGCCGCGATCTGGACACTGCCAGCGCCCAGGCGCTGCGGCAGGCGGTGCTGCAGGCCGCAGTGCAGTGCTACGCGGTGGAGGGCAGCTACCCCGCCAGCCTGGATTATCTGGAAGAAAACTACGGCCTGTTGGTAAACCACGACCGTTTTATCGTTACCTACGAGGCCTTTGCCTCCAACCTGATGCCCCAGGTAAACGTGCTGGAACGGGCCTGAAGCGCCCGGGAAAGGAGAGTTGAGGGATGGAACACAAGGACCCCGGCCGTCTGGCGCCGGTGCTGGCCATGGCCCTGTTCGGGCTGATGCTGGCCTGCGTGCTGGGCCTGATGGCTCTGGGCAGCGGCCTTTACGGCGGCGTGACCCGGTCCATGACTGCCAACAACGCCGCCCGGGCCAGCCTGCGTTATCTCACCACCAGCGTGCGCGCCGCCGACGCGGAAAACAGCCTGCGGCTGGAGGACGGGCCGGAGGGCGTGATGCTGGTGCTGGCGGAGCCGGACAGCGGATACGAGACCCGGATTTATCTGTGGCAGGAGCAGCTGGTGGAGGAATACGCCCCTTCTGGCAGCGAGCCCTCGCCGGAAAACGCCCAGCCTGTGTGCGCCTGCACCCGGTTCGACGCGCAGCTGCAGCAACGGCTGCTTGTGCTGACCACGGATCAGGGCACCGCACGGGTGGCTCTGCGCTGTGAAAAGGGAGAATGAACCATGAAACACCGCAAAAACACCGCGTTCTTTGTTGAGGCGCTGCTGCTCACCCTCTTTGTGCTGGCCCTCAGCGCCGTGCTGGTGCGGCTGTTCGCCGCCGCCCGGATGCGTTCGGCTCAGGCCGAAGCGCTCACCGCGGCCCAGCAGATTGCCCAGAACGTGAGCGAAAGCTTTTACGCCAGCGATTCTGCGGAGCAGTTCTGGCAGCTGGCAGGCATTTCGGAGCCGCCCGCCGACGGCCAGCCGGTTTCCCTGACCGTGGATGCACAGGGCCTGCCTGACCCCATCGGGGCCTATTTTCTGGAGCTTACACTGGAGCAGACATCCTCCGACGCCGGGCAGATGGCCCGGCTCACCCTGCGCCTTGCCGACAGCGGCGGTCAGCCGCTGTATGAGGGCACGTTCGACCATTATCTGCCCGGGGCCTGAACGGCCGCCGAAGCCTGTTTTGTAAGGAGGTAGTTTGCGTGGAGCGTCATACCGTTCCCCCCATCCGCACCGGCGCGCTCACCCTGCTGATCGCGCTGACCGCGGTGTGCCTGGCCGTGCTGGCCGTGCTTTCCTTCACCACGGCGCAGGCGGATCTTTCGCTGGCGGAAAAATCGCTGGAGCGCTTTTCCCAGGACGCCGTGCTGGAAAACGAGGGCCAGCAGTGGCTGGCCCGGCTGGATGCTGCCCTTGCCGCCGGGCAGGATGCCGCCGCTCTGGGCCAGACCGGCGAGGGCGGCGCAATCACCGTGACCCTCACCGGCGAGGAGGGCCGCACCCTGACCATTGCCGCGCTTCCCACGCCGCAGGGCCCCGGCCGTTATACCCTGACCCGCTGGCAGTACGGCCAGCAGCGGGATTTTGACACCGGCCCCCAGCTGTGGGACGGCAGCTTCTGACCCGCATGATTTTCGGAACATTTGAAAAATCCCCCGGTTCAAACAGGAGGTTTGTTTTATGGAGATGGAAGTTGTTCTGCGCCGCGCCATTGAGGTGCGGGCATCGGATATTTTTGTGGTGGCCGGCCTTCCGCTGACCTATAAGGTCAACGGCCGCCAACTGCGGGAGGACGAGATGCTCACCCCCGCCGACACCGCCCATCTGGTGGAAGGCATCTACGCGCTGTGCGGGCGGGACGTGAACCGCTGCGCCGCCGAGGACGCGGACGATGACTTCTCCTTCGCCATTCCCCATCTGGGCCGCTTCCGGGCCAACGTGCTGCACCAGCGCGGCAGCCTTGCGGTGGTGCTGCGGGTGATCCAGTTCGGCCTGCCCGACCCGGATGCACTGGGCATTCCGGAGCAGGTGATGGCCGCGGCGAAAAAGCTGAAGGGGCTGGTGCTGGTCACCGGGCCTGCGGGCAGCGGCAAATCCACCACACTGGCCTGCCTGATCGACTCCATCAACCGCAACCGGGAGGGTCACATCATCACCATGGAGGACCCCATCGAATACATCCACCGGCACCAGAAGTGCATCGTGACCCAGCGGGAGATCGGCAGCGACAGCCCCAGCTATGTGCGGGCGCTGCGCAGTGCACTGCGAGAAAGCCCGGATGTGATTCTGCTGGGCGAGATGCGGGACCATGAAACCATCGAGGTGGCCATGACCGCCGCCGAGACCGGCCAGCTGCTCTTCTCCACCCTGCACACCACCGGCGCAGCCAGCACCGTGGACCGCATCGTGGACTCCTTCCCCGCCAGCCAGCAGCATCAGGTGCGCATTCAGCTTTCCATGGTGCTGCAGGCGGTAATCAGCCAGCAGCTGGTTCCCACGGTGGACGGCGGCCAGACCGTGGCCTTTGAAGTGATGTACACCAACCCGGCCATCAAGAACATGATCCGGGAAGCAAAATCCCACCAGCTGGACGCCGCCATTCAGGCCGGCTCCGCCGAGGGCATGTGCACCATGGACACAAGCCTTTTGCGCCTTTACCAGCAGGGCCGCATCACCCGGGACACCGCTCTTACCCATTCCATCTATTACGAAGCCATGGAAAAGCGTCTGGCAGCGCTGTCCATGCTGTAAATCCATCATTTTGCCCCCATTCCTTCGGGAACGGGGGCTTTTTTGCGCCATTTTTGCACAATCGTCCTCCCCTGTGTTCAAATCAGTTCTTTTCCGAAAAAATTAGTTGACTTTATCAGGTATTATGAATATACTTGACTATGTCAGATAAATCAATCGCACGGCGGACTTTCCCCACGCCGTGCCCACTACCGGCCCCGCCCCGGGGCCCTGCATAAGAAAAGGAGAATGTAACATGAAAACTTCCACCAAGATCTGGCTCTGGTTTGCTCTGGTGCTCTGCGCCGCCACCACCGTGATGAACGCCTGCTTCGGCCGCTGGCCCTCCGTGATCGTGGCCATTGTTTCCCTGGCCGGCCTGTGCATGGTGCTGTTTGCCAAAAAGAAGGCGGGCTTCACCCTGATGTGCTGCTGCTGTGTGGTTTCCTTCTTTGTGGCTGTGCTGGGCAGCCTGGGCCAGCCCGGCCTGCTGGTGTCCATCCTCATGTCGCTGGTGGGCAGCCTGCTGGTTCCCGTGATCACCTGGCTGTTCCTGCGCCGGGACTGGGCCAGCCTGAACTGACCTTTTTCTCCCCATTTCATACGAACCATGACAAAAGGGCCGCTGAACCATCAGCGGCCCTTTTGCCTGTGCCCGCTCCATCGCAAAATCTGCTATAATAGATTCCGAACGTTTTAACTCATCCCCAACTGAGGTGTTTTCATGAATCAGGAGCAAGTCCGGGTGCACCGGACATTGAAGGATATTTTCGGCTACGATGCCTTCCGCCCCGGCCAGCAGGAGGTGGTGGAGGCTCTGCTCGCCGGCCGGGACGTGCTGGCGGTGATGCCCACCGGCGCGGGCAAATCCATCTGCTACCAGCTGCCGGCGCTGCTTTTGCCCGGCATCACCGTGGTGGTCAGCCCGCTGATCAGCCTGATGCAGGATCAGGTGCAGGCGCTGATCCAGATGGGCGTGCGGGCGGCCTACATCAACTCCTCCCTCACCGAGAACCAGTGCCGCAAGGCGCTGGCCAACGCCTGCGACGGCATGTACAAGATCGTGTATGTGGCCCCGGAGCGGCTGCTAACCCCGGGCTTTCTGCGGTTTTCCCACAGTGTGCAGATCTCGCTGCTGTGTGTGGACGAGGCCCACTGCGTCTCCCAGTGGGGGCAGGACTTCCGGCCCAGCTACCTGCAGATCCGCCAGTTTGTGGACCAGCTGAACCAGCGCCCGCCGGTGGGGGCCTTCACCGCCACCGCCACCCAGCGGGTGAAGGACGACATCCGCCAGCTGCTGGCCCTTCGCCAGCCGCTGGAGCTGACCACCGGCTTCGACCGGCCCAACCTGTTTTTCGAGGTGCAGCGGATGGAGGAGCGGGAGAAGTTCCCCTGCCTGCTGGCCTACCTGAACGACCGGCCCCAGGCCACCGGCATCGTGTACTGCTCCACCCGCAAAAAGGTGGACGAGGTGTATGAAAAGCTGGACGGCCAGAACATCCCGGTGGCCCGCTACCATGCGGGCATGCCCCCGGAGGAGCGCCAGCGCAGTCAGGAGGCCTTTCTGTTTGATCAGGTGCGGGTGATGGTGGCCACCAACGCCTTCGGCATGGGCATCGACAAATCCAACGTGAACTTCGTCATCCACTACAACATGCCGCTGGATCTGGAAAGCTATTATCAGGAGGCGGGCCGCGCCGGGCGGGACGGTCAGGACGCGGACTGCATCCTGCTCTACTCCGCCGGGGACGTGCGCACCGGCAATTTTCTCATCGACAACAGCGAACCCGCCACCGGGGCCAGCCCGGAGGAGGTGGAAACCCAGATTCTGCGCCAGAAGGACCGGCTGCGCCAGATGACCTTTTACTGCCACAGCCGCTACTGTTTGCGGGGCGAGATTTTAAAATACTTCGGCCAGCGCACCGGCCGCGAGGGCTGCGGCGCCTGCTCGGTCTGCCGGCCCGACCTGCAGCGAGCCTCGGTGGTGAAGCTGGCGGCGAAGAACGCGGCAAAACTGAAGGCCATCGAGGAAAAGGACCTGAATGCGGATCATCTGCAGCAGCTGAAGGACCTGCGGCTCAAGCTGGCCCGGCAGGCGGGCGTGCCCGCCTTCGTGGTATTCACCGACGCCACCCTGCGGGCCATGTGCGCCCATCTGCCAAAGACCCGGGAGCAGCTGCTGGAGGTGCCCGGCGTGGGCGTGCGCAAATGCGAACAGTACGGCGAGGAATTCCTGGACCTGCTGAACACCTTTGAAAAGGAGTGAGGACCCCATGCGGCTCACCGTACCCGACTATTACGACCGGTTCCGGTGCATCGCCTCCCGCTGCACCGACAACTGCTGCATCGGCTGGGAGATCGGCATCGACCCGGCCGCGCTGGCGGATTACCAGTCCCAGCCCGGCGCCTTTGGCGACCGGCTGCGGGCGGCCATCCAGCCCGGCGACCCGCCCTTTTTCGCCCTGACCAAAAGCGGCCGCTGCCCCTTTCTGAACGAAGAGAACCTGTGCGACATCTACCGTCAGCTGGGCGAAAGCCACCTCTGCGCCATCTGCGACCAGCACCCCCGGTTCCACAACTGGTTCGGAACGGAAAAGGAAAGCGGCTTGGGTCTGAGCTGTGAGGAAGCCGCCCGGCTGATCCTCTTCTCCGCCCCGCCCCGGCTGCTCTGCCGCGAAACGCCGGAAGCCCCGGACCCCGACACCGAACTGGACCCGGAGCTGCTGGCCGGGCTGCGGGCGGTGCGCGAGGCCGCCTTCTCCATTCTTGCGGAGCCCTCCCTGCCCCTTGCCCACCGGCTGGCGCTGCTGGCTGCCCTGGGGCAGGATCTGCAGCACTGGATGGACGCCGCGCCACAGCAGGCAGCCGCCGAAGGCTGCACCGAAACCCGGCTGGTGGCGGATGCGGCCCTTGCACTGGCGGCGTTTTACGGCGACCAGACCGGCTGGCCGGGGTTGATCGATCAGCTCACCGAAGCCATTCCCGAAGCAGACCTTTCGGAATTTCTTGTCCCGCTGTTGGAGATGCTGGAGAGCCTATCCCCCAACCATGCCCACTGGCCGGAGCGGCTGGCCGCTTTGCGCAAGGCGCTGCCCCACCGGCTGGCCCGCCCCTTGTGGGAAAGCCCGGAGCAGGAGCAGGCGGCGGCGAACGCAGCCCACTACATGCTCTACCGCTATTTTCTGCCCGCCGCCCGGCAGGGGGATGCCCTGTGCGGCCCGCTGCATGCCATCGCGGCGGCGCTGCTGATCCCGCTGCTGGCGGGCGAAGATGCCGCCGAGTCACGCGCCGCGCTGATCCTCGCCGCAAAGGACTATTCCCGGGAAATCGAGTATGCGCCGGACAATCTGCGTGCGGTGGATGAGGCCTTCTGGCAGGCGGACTGGGCCGCGCCCGGCCTTGTGATCGGCGGGCTGCTGGGCCTGCACTTTTAAACCCAACAAAAAAGAGCATCGGTTGGCCACTTCTGGCACAAACCGATGCTCTTTTCTTACGTCAAATAACGCAAGACGGTGCTCAGCCCAGCCCCGGAACCTTCTCCTCCAGCCGGAACATGGTGAAGCTGGCGGTGGCCAGCAGCCTGCCCTCCTGATTGGTGATGGTCACTCGGTTCACGCAGGTGCTGCGGCCGGCATGCTCGCTCACCGCCTCCACGGTGAGCAGATCGCCGGGGCGGCCCGCCGCCAGATAGTTCATGCTGGCCTGCAGCGTCACATGGGCATACCCGCCCGCGCAGGCAGCCAGACCACTGCAGCTGTCGCACAGGGTATACAGCCAGCCGCCGTGGGCATTGCCGAAGGCGTTTTTCGCGTGGTCGGTCACCGGGGCCTGAATCCGGGCCAACCCCGGCTCACAGGCCAGCACCTCCACCTGATCCAGGCAGGTCACCGGCTTCAGCCGGGCGCGGGCAAACGCCAGCATTTCTTCCTTATTCATTGATTTTCGCTCCTTTGCTGTTGGCGCCTCAGTGCTGGGCGCCCTGCCGATCCAGCAGGGCGGTGGCGTCCCGGATTACCTGCTCGTCGCCCCCGGCCCGCTTCAGCGCCAGCCGGGCCAGCTCCACCGCTCTGTCCTCATTTCGCTCCACGCCCTGACCGCTCTCATACAGCAGGGCCAGCGCCAGCGCACAGTCGCCGCCCTCGGCGCATTTTTCCACGCCGATGCGGTAATAACCCGCCGCGGCCACCGGGTCGCCCTTTTCCTGATGGTACATCTCGCCCAGGTTGAACCAGGCCATGTCGTTGCCGCTCTCGCCCGCAAGCCGGTAGAGCTTTTCCGCCATATCCAGATTCTTTTCCACGCCCCGGCCATAGCGGTAGCACTCGCCCAGATTGTTCACGCCGTTGCGCCAGCACTCCCGCTCGGGCAGGGTCTGCTTGAGCAGGGCCTCGTACCACTTCACCGCCCGGGCGTGATCCGCCTCACCGGCCAGCCCCTCATCCAGGAACCAGGCCGCATTGAACTGGGCTTCCGGATTGCCGCCGGCTGCGCCCTTTTCAAACCATTCCAGTGCAGTCTGCAGGTTCAGCTCCACGCCTTCGCCCCGCCAGTAGCACTCGCCCAGGCAGTTCATGGCCTTGGCAAGGCCCCGCCCGGCCGCCTGCCGGTAAAGCTCCAGCGCCTTGTCCAGATCCTGGGGCACGCCCCAGCCCTCCTGATAACAGATGCCCAAATCACACACCGAGCTCATGTAGCCCTGACTGGCCGCACGGCGGAACAGCTCCACCGCCTTTTCCTTCCGGTCCGGCCCGTCCGCGCCGGGCTGACCCATCCGATAGCACCAGGCAAGATTGTGCATGGCCCGCAGATGGCCCTGATCCACCGCCTTCTGATACAGCTCCACCGCCTTGCGGGGATCCTTCTCCACGCCGGTGCCGGTGTCGTAGCACCAGGCAAGGCTGCACTGGCCGTCGGAATCGCCGGCCTCGGCCGCCCGGGCATACATCTGCGCCGCCTTCACCGGGTCCCGGTCGGTGCCAAGGCCCATCTCGTAAAAATAGCCCGCGTTGTACACCGCGGCAATGTGGCCCTGCGCCGCCGCCAGCTGGTACTGGTGCAGCGCAGTCTCAAAATTGCGTTCCACGCCCCGGCCCCGCTCGTAGCATACGCCCAGGCTGAACTGGGCGGCGGCATAGCCCTGAAAGGCCGCGTCGCCAAACAGACGGGCGGCACGCTTCTGATCCTTCTCCACACCGCGGCCATCCTGATACAGCGTGCCCAGCAGGTACTGGGCCCGGGCAAAGCCCTGGGCCGCGGCCTTTTCCAGCCAGTAGGCTCCCTGCGCCGGATCCGGCGCCATGCCCTTGCCGGTGATGTGCAGCACCGCCAGATTGCACTGGGCGGGCGGGTAGCCCTTGTCCGCCGCCTGCCGGTAAAGCCAGGCCGCCTGGGGCAGATCCAGCTCGGTGCCCTTACCGAATTCGCAGCACCAGCCCAGGGTGCACAGGCACCACACGTCGCCCAGCGCCGCCGCCTGACGCAGCGCCGGCACCGCCGCCGCATAATCGGTGGGCTGGGTCAGGAACAGCTCCTGCGCCTGACGGGCCAGCCGCTCCCGTTCGTTTGCATCCAAGATCATTTGGTTCTCCTTGCTTGTATGGGGCGCTGCCCGCCCCGGTGTCTTGTGGGATATGGTTTTATTTTACACCCTTTCGCCCCAAAAGGCCACCTTCACCGTCCCGGGTCAGAACAGCCCTTCCGGCAGGCGGATGTCGGTCTGGGGCACCTTTGCCCAGTCGAACACCGCCAGCAGCTCCTGCGGCGTGGCCGGCTCCGGCGTTTCCAGAAGCCCGGCCAGAAAGGCCAGCCGCCCGATGATTTCGGGTGCGGTGTAGCGGCTTTGCAGCTGCTCCAGGCTCACATCCCCGTCCCGTTTGGAAAGCCGTCGCCCGTCCGACGCCAGCAGCAGGGGCAGGTGGTAAAACCGGGGCGCGGGCAGACCCAGCAGCCGGTAAAGATACAGCTGGCGCGGGGTGCTCTCCAAAAGATCCGCCCCCCGCACCACCTGGGTGACTCCCATCAGCGCGTCATCCACCACCACGGCCAGCTGGTAGGCAAACACCCCGTCCGACCGGCGCAGCACAAAATCGCCGCAGTCGGTTTTCAGGTTCTCCCGATAAAGGCCCAGATGGCCGTCGGTAAATTCCACCGTCTCGTCCGGCACCACCAGCCGCATGGCAGGCTTGCGCTGTGCCGCCTTCTCCCGGCGCTGGGCCTCCGTCAGCCGGCGGCAGGTGCCCGGGTAGACCGGCGTGCCGTCCTCCCGGTGGGGGGCGCTGGCGGCGTGCAGCTGGGCACGGCTGCAAAAGCAGGGATACACAAGGCCCTGCTTTTCCAGTGTTTCAAAATAAGAAAGATAGATTTCGTCCCGCTGGCTCTGGTAGTAGGGGCCGTCCGGCCCGCCTTTCGAGCCGCCCTCGTCCCACACAAGGCCCAGCCAGGCAAGATCCGCTTCCAGCTGATCCGCATACACCCGGGGGCAGCGGGCTTTGTCCAGATCCTCAATGCGCAGCACCACCCGGCCATCCGCCTGCCTGGCGCTCAGCCAGGCCAGCAGGCTGCACATCAGATTCCCCAGATGCATCCGCCCGGAGGGGCTGGGGGCAAACCGCCCGGTTTCACTCATGCTGTTTTCTCCCCCTCTGGCCGCGCTTGAGCTGCGCCGCCCGCTCTTTCTGCTCCGGCGTAATCCGGTAGCTTTCCCGCATCTTCTGCAGGGCCTTGTTCCACACCTCGTCCGGGAGCTCTGCCCTCTCCATGGCGGCGATGGTCCGGTCAAAATCCGTGACCGCGAACACCGAGTAGCCCCAGGCCACACCCATCCAGGCATAGTAATCCGGCTGGCGGATGCGCTGATACTCTGCAAAGCAGCGCTCCAGTTCCTCAGGCCGGTTGAAGTGGGTCAGCAGCAGCACCGCCGCGAACCGGGCCTCGAACTCCCGCGCCGAACCGGTATATTGTTGAATTAAGCTAAAATATTCCTCTTTGTATACTCTCGCTTCCCGCAGCCCGGCGCAGAAGCTGTCGCACACCGCCCAGTTGTCGATGCAGGGCACGAACTGCCGCACCAGCTCCAGCCGCTCGGCCAGGTCCATTTTTGCCTTGCCGATGAGCATGCCCCGCAGCAGCACTTCCTCAAAGGTCTCGTCCGGCGCGGCCAGCTCGGCGCGCCAGTCCTCCTTTGCCAGTCGGGCGGCAGCCTTGCGCAGCAGCGGCAGCCGCACGCCCAGATAGTTTTCCACACCGGGCATCAGCTTGTGTTGAAACGCCCGGTAGGCCGGGTCTGCCTGTGCAGCCAGCCGGGCCCGGGTTTCGCCGGTCACAGGGCCACCTGATAGCAGCCGTCGCCGGTGCAGCGAATCTCTGCACGGAACCAGGCGGCGCAGGCGTCCGCCAGCCACTGGGCGTCCTTCGCGCCGGTCAGCTCCACGCAGGAGTGCATGGCCAGCTGGGGCAGGCCGATGTCCGCCATGGGCACGCTCACCTGTGCGCCCAGCAGATTGCCCAGAGTGGAGCCGCCGGGCAGATCGGGCCGGTTGTAGTATTCCTGCACCGGCACCTGCGCCGCATCGCACAGGCTGTGGAACACCGCACTGGTCACGCCGTTGGTGGTGTATTTCTGGCTGGCGTTGAACTTGAGCACCACGCCCCCGTTCACCCGCACCGGGCTGGCCGGGTCGCTCATCTCGGCAAAGTTCGGGTGGATGGCGTGGCCGTTGTCCGCGCTGAGCAGCAGGCTGTTTGCCAGTGCACGGCGGCGGTCGGCCTCGCTCTCGCCCAGCGCCTGCCCGGCCCGGGCCAGCACATCCGGCAAGAAGCTGCCGCAGGCACCCTGCCGGGTGCCGCTGCCCACCTCCTCATTGTCGAACAGGCACCACACCCGGCCCTGACGGCCCGCCGGTGCGCCCAGGAAGCCCCGCAGGGTGGCCCAGGCACAGCCCAGATCGTCCAGCCGCGGGCAGAGCAGGAACTCCTCCTCGCCGCCCACGGTCTGGCCCTTGTCCTTGCAGTACAGCTGTACGTCCGTGCCCAGAATGTCCCCGGCAGCACAGCCCGCGGCCTTTGCCAGCAGATCGGTGTAGCAGGCATTTTTGTCCGGCCCGGCAAAGATGGCCTGCATGTCCTTTTTCAGGTCATACTTGTGGCCGTCGTTCACGGTACGGTCGAAATGGATGGCCAGATGAGGAATCACCGCGCTCACGCCGGCCAGATCCACCAGACGGCTCTCCACGCCGGTTTCGGTCTTTACCAGCACCCGGCCCGCGATGCCCAGCGGCCGGTCCAGCCAAGCCGAGCGGATCATGCCGCCGTAGCCCTCGGTGTTCAGCATGGTGAAGCCCGCCTGCTGGCCCGCGCCCTTTACCTTAAAGGAGGGGCTGTCGCTGTGGGCGGCGCTCATCCGCCAGCCCGCGCCTGCGGCCTGCGGCATCACAAAGGCGATCAGGCTGGACTGGTTGCGGGTCACATAGTATTTTCCGCCGGGCACAAGGCTCCAGCTCTCGGTCTCGGTCAGGGGTGCGAAACCCGCCTCCTCCAGCCGCCGGGCACTTTCGGCCACCGCGTGGAAGGGGGTGGGGCTTTTTTCGATGTAAGCAAACAGATCCTGATGGATTGCCATAACAGTCATTCCTCTCTGAAAAAGCGTTTTGTCTGCTTTCGATTATACGGCGGCGGGGCGCTGCCCGTCAATGCAGCCTTGCCAAGGGCGGGCAAATTGGTTACAATCAGGGTAGAAAGACCGCCTGTTTTATCCGAACCTTTGGGAGGTGCCTTATATGAAACTGTTCCGTGTTGCCGACGATTACTGCCGTGCTTCCAGCTGGAAAACGCTGGCGCTGGTCAAATTCTGCCTGTTCTCCGTGGGGCTTATCTGCGGCATTCTGCTGCCCCGCCGCTGGCAGCGGCCTGCCATTGGCGCAGCCGGGGCGGTGTTTGCAGCCACCTACATTCCCCTGATGGCCAGCTTCTTCCGTTTCTGGGCCAGGGACAAAGACTGAGCCGCACGCCGGAAAGGTTCCCGTTATGAAAAAACTTCTTCTGCTGATGCTGTCCCTCACCCTTGCCGCCGGGCTGTGCGGCTGCGAAAAGGGCCTTGCCCCCATGCAGCTGCGCGCCGCCCCGGTGAGCGAAGAGACCCGGCAGGTGCTGGAGCTCACCGACAACGAGCTCACCCTATGGGAATACCGCACCGACGGCGGCGCCTACGATATCACTATGAACTTCTGGGTCTGCCGGGACGGCAGCTGGGAAAAGGCCCAGTTCTACCCCGGCGCGGCAGCTTCCGAAGGCCGCTTCGGGGTGCATGTGACCAGCACCAAGGTGGAGTACATCACCCTTGCGGAGGATGGTACCTGCCGCTACGGCACCGATTGCCCGGTGGATGTGACCAGCCAGTCCGGCACATGCAGCTATTCTTCCCTGACCGGGGAATCGGTGATCGAGCCCGGGGTGGAGATTCCGCTGCTGGCCCGGCTGGGCTGGGACGAATCCTCCGATCCGGTGCCCACCGACTGGCAGAATTTTCAGGACAGCGGCTGTGACACCGGCGTGGCAATCACCGTCCTCTTCACCGAAACCGCTGAAAGCTGAACAAAAACAAGAGGAGCCGCCCGGCCGGGCGGCTCCTCTTGTTTTGTTTGTGCAATCAATATGAGATGGCGATCAGCCCGCGGCCTGCTCCAGGCACTGGGCAACCGCCTTCTTGATGCGGTTGGAGGACAGGGTGGCACCGGCAACGCCGTCCACATCCAGAGAGTTGTTCTCCACAATGGCGGCGGGCACCTTCTCCAGCGCGGGGCCGGCGATGGCCTCGGTCTCCTTGTTCTCGGTCACTTCCACAGAGGCAATCTTGCCGTCCGCAATGGTCACGGCCACGGTCATGGGGCCTTCCTGGCCGTCCACGGTGGCGGTGTAGTCGCCGTCGGTCAGGGTGGCGCTGCTCATATCGAACAGGCTGTCGCTGGCAGCCTTCTCCTTCACGAACAGCTCCTCGTCCAGAATGTTGGAGGCAGCCTTCACGGTGTAGCCGGTGGCCAGCTCGCCCTTCATCACGTTCTGGGCAGCGATGCGGCCGAAGGTGATGGGGCCCATCACGCCGGTACCGCCGGACACGAACTTGCCCCAGATGCCGCCCACAACCTCACCGGCGGCGTACAGGCCGGGGATGGCGTTGCCGCTCTCGTCCAGCACCTGCATCTGCTCGTTGGTGGTGATGCCGCCCAGGGTCATGACGCACAGCGCGTGCAGAGGCACGGCGTAGAAGTGGTCGCCCTCGATCTTGTTCACGGCCAGCTTGTAGGTGTCGCGGCTGTCGTCGTAGCTGCGGCCGAACTCGTCGGTGCCGCCCTCTTCCACGCTCTGGTTGTAGGCATCCACGGTGGCGATCAGGTTCTCGGCAGGCACGCCGATCTTCTCGGCCAGCTCCTCCAGGCTGGAGGCCTCCTGCAGCACATGGTGGCCCATGGAATCCTCGCTGCCGAACATCAGGTCATACATACCGGCGCCCTTGTTGGCCCGCAGATCCTCCAGAATCTTGTCGGTGTAGATGTCGTACTGCACGGCGCCGGGCTGCTCCTCCAGAGCCACCTCACGCACGGAGGGATTGGACTCGCACTCGTTCACAAAGCGCTCGCCGTTCTGGTTCACCACGATGCCGCCGGCCTTCCAGGTGTAGGTGGAGGCGATGGTGCCGGTGGTGGGGTTGTCGGCGCTTTCCAGGCCCATGGGGAAGGTGGGGATGTAGCTCATGCTCTCCTCGTTCAGGGCAGCGCCCACCTTCTGCATCAGCAGCAGGCCGTTGCCGTCCGCGGTGGCGGGGCCACCGATCAGGTAGTCGGCGCCGTTCTCGGCGTACTTGCCCATCAGTTTGGAGTTGGCGGAGTAGCCGCCGGTGGCCACGATGATGCCCTTGGCGGCATCAAAACGGGTCAGATCACCGGTGTTCTGATCCTCACCCACCACGCTGAGCACCTGGCCCTGATCGTTGGCCAGCAGCTCGATGGCCTTGGTGTTGTAAACGATCTCGATCTTGTCGTTGGCCTTCACCACCTTGTCCATCACCTCGTGGGCGGCGGACTTGTAGTTGGCGGTATCCTTGGCCTTGGTCTTGTAAGTACGGGGAATGGAGTACAGGGCGTGCTCGGGAGCGAACACGGCGCGCTTGCCCTCAGCGTCGGTATTGAAGGTATACTCGCTCAGGCCGTTGTCCCACAGCCACTGGAAGGCATTGATGTCCTCGGCCACGAACTCGCGCACCATGGCCTCGTTGGGCTTGCCGCCGAAGTCGCTGCCGGTCTTCAGGATGTCCTGCACGAAGCTCTCCTGGCTGTCCTCCACGCCGTCCTCCTTCTGGATGACGCTCTCGGCGCAGGCCATGCTGCCGTTGGTGTAGTTCAGCGAGCCGCCGGTCTTGCCGGTGACCTCCAGAATGATGACCTTCTCCGCGCCGTTGGCGGTGGCCTCACTTGCGGCGGACAGGCCCGCGCCGCCGGCGCCGATGATCACCACATCAGCGGTCTCGGTGGCAGCATACTCCGCCTCGGTCTGGGCCTGGCTGGACGCAGCCTGGCTGGAAGCAGGGGCGGACGAAGCGGTCTGGGTGCTGCCGCAGCCGGCCAGGCTGGCCGCCATGCAGAGCGCCATGAGCATTGCGATCACGCGTTTCATTTGGTTTCCTCCGTTGTTCCTTCTGTTTGTGGGCGGGACGGCTGTTGGAGCCCCGCGGTTTTGCCGGTCTTTGGGCGGGCGCTGTTCTTCCCGCCGTCAGACTGTGCTTTGATTATATCAGTTGTTAAATTTTGAACACAATCCGCTTTTCGGCCCAAAACCGAATAAAATCATTCCCAACTGCGGCAATATCCTGTTATGATAGAAGAAAAAGGAGGTGATGGCTCATGCAGGCCTTCCGGCCCAACCCCATCGTGCGGGACGCACTGAGCGAAACGCTGGAGAATTTCCGGTTCGACATCCGCCATCTGGGGCTGTTTCGCAGCACGCCGCCCCATCCGGCCAAAACCACCGTGGGCGTGAGCTACAAGCTGGTGTTTCTGTTCCATGGGCAGGTGCGGTTTGAATCCGCTGCGCTGCGGTTTCTGCTGGCACCCGGGGATGTGCTCATCGTGCCCCCCTTCGTGCGCTACACCGCATCGGGCGAAGGCGAACAGCCTATGGAATACGGCTACGCCTATTTCGATTTTGCGGATCCTGCCATGGAAACGGATTTCGCCACTCTCTTCGCCTGCTCCGCACCGGTCTGCCTGCCCGGTGTGCTGGACGAATTCCACCGTCAGGCCGCCCATCATCTGATCGACCAGCTGGACCCGCAGGCACCCGGCGCTCACCTTACCGCCCACCTGATTCTGGAGCATCTGATGCTGGGCATGCTGCGCTGCCAGCTGAACGCCGCCCCGGAGCTGGAGCGGGCGCTGGCAGACCCCAGCGCCCAGCTGGTGCACCGCTGTATCGACGCGCTGCGCCGGATGGAGCCGGCCGATTTCACGGTGAACCGGCTCTGCGAGGAGGTGCACGTCTCTCAGAGCTATCTGTACAAATGCTTCCAGAAGGCCATGAACTGTTCGCCCAACCGGTTTCTTATCCTCTACCGGCTCAAGCTGGCCGAGCGGGAGCTCTGCCGCTCCAGCGCCACCATCCAGCAGCTGGCCGAGCAGTACGGCTACACCAGCGCCGCTGCCTTCAGCCATGTATTCCGGCAGTACTTCGCCGTCTCCCCCGCCGCCTGGCGGAAGGGGCAGCGCAGCGCCATCGAGAAAAAGAGCTGAACAAAAACACCCCGGCAAAAGCCGGGGTGACAGCCTGTCGAAAAAGGTTACCGAAAGGTGGCCTTTTTCTCGTATTGAGGAAAAGAAAGCGGTATAATAGTGTGGGGGGATAAAAATGCTGGTAAA
>NZ_CAXSWZ010000026.1:0-45001 GCF_964241245.1 Allofournierella massiliensis | reverse complement strand
TTTTGTGCTGCTGTTTTTCTCCCTCCCTACATCTACAAATTTCGCTCAATTTTTGCTTGACTTTTTGTTTGCAGGCATTCTCCGTTGATTTTTCCAGAAGGGGAGTAGCGGCGAAGCCGCCAAACCTGCGGATTTCTGCGTCAGGTAATACCCAGTACGAATTGACGCAAGGCATCAACTCTCCCTGGGCAAGGCGTTTCACCCTTGACCCGATGGGGCTGGCTGCCCTCAACCCGCCAATGGGCCTTGCCCCTTGACCCCAACAGGGCGCTGCGCCCCTGTACCCAGCACAAAGGGCTTGCCGCCCTCTGTACTCCTGCCCGGAGAAGCTGACTTCCAACACTTGTGCGGTTTCTGTCAGCTCCTCCGGCTCTGAATGCTCCTTTTGTCGCATTTCCCGGCAGGGGGATGCAGGGGTATCCCATTACCAATTCACCGCAAAATACCGGGTGCAGACCCGCCATTTTCCTGTGAATTGACCCGGTTTCAGGCGCTCTTCTTGTCCGTTTGCAAGACCTGAAATCCGTGCTGTTTGGCGTATTCTCTGGCAGCCGCCAACCGCTCCTCACTGTACGGCGGCACCAGACGGATGGACAGTCGGGACTTGTCCATCACATAGGTCACGCTGCCCTCAGTGGTGCTATGCTCCAACCGGCACAGCTGGGGATACTTGCGGCTGAACTCGGCCAGCCTGCGCTTCAAATCGGCGTTGAAGGTATAGATGCTGGCGGTGTCCTCCGCTTCGTTCCAGTTGATGATGGTTTCTTTCTCATACTTAGACAGCTTCGTCATACAGATCCTCCTCATACTCGGTGTTTTCCTTTACCAAACGCAGGCGGCGCTTGGCACAGTAATACTCGTCCATCTCAGCACGGAGCTGATGATAAAAGCCGGTGTACCAGCTTTCTGCCATCTCCGTTTCCATCTTCCGGGCCAACTCCAGCATCCGGTGCTTGGCCTGCGGGTCAACAGTCAGGGCGGTCAGCCATTTCAGCCGTGTCACCGTGTTGTGGTGATTGGGACAGGCAAAGTCGTACAGCACTTTCTTTTCTCGGATACTCAATTTCATAAAATCAACCTCCTAAAATTCATTTGTGTTAGTTGCCGGGCTATTCTGGTGTCGTTCCTCTGCTGAATCTCACAGCAGCGTATTGTTCCCGTTGGTACGCTCGTTCCGGCCAGATGCCGGAAGTCTTGGCGCTACATCCCCAGGGAGCATATCCCACGCAGACCGGTCATTCAATTTTCAAGGTTCTGTGTCTCCTGACAAAACTCATTTTACCGAAAAAACAGACCCCCTCCCGTATGTCCAAAACGATGGAAAACGGCTTGAAACCGGCATATTTCCACGCTTATGGAATCATGGTATAATGGTCATAAACGGAAGGATTTTCCTGATGAGAGGGGGACTTTGGATGCACACAAAGCTGTCTATCCCGGAACGATTAAAAGACTTGCGGGTGGTGGATAAGCACCTAACCCTGGAGCAGCTGGCCGAGCAGACAGGGCTTTCCAAATCTGCTCTCAGCAAATATGAGAGCGACGATTATAAGGACATCAGCCCCTTTGCCATCGCTACGCTGGCGGAATTTTATGGGGTATCTACCGATTACCTGATGGGGTTGTCGGAAAATAAAAATCACCCAAACACAGAGCTTCAGGCCCTGCATTTGAGTGATGATATGGTTACATTATTGAGCAGTGGAAAAATCAACAACCGGCTGCTGTGTGAGATTGCCACACATGAGAATTTCCAGCGGCTGATGACGGATATTGAGATTTTCGTTGACCGGATTGCCGATATGCGGATTGCCCAGATGAATCTGGTGCTGGAGGCCACCCGGCAGGAAGTGATCCGCAGCCATGCGCCGGGGGAGAACGACCTTTATGTCCGCACGCTGGAGCTGGGCCAGGTGCAGGAGAGCGATTTTTTCAGCCACACAATTCATGATGATCTGGACAGCATCGTTCAGGATATTCGTCAGGCCCATGTTACCGACCGCACTACCGCCGATCCACAGCCGACTTTCACGGAGGTCAAAGAAAAATTTGACCATGCCATGCAGCTTGGCAGCAATGAGGAACGGGTAATTCATGAGTTCTGCGACCAGATGCAGATTCCCTTTGACAAGATTGCGTCCGAGGATTTCTCGGCGTTTATGCGGATACTGAGTCTATCTAAGCTGCTGAAGAATCCCAACAACATGAGGGGGAAAGCCCGGCCACAGACACGCCGTGGGACGAAAAAGAAAAAGCGTAAATAGAAAGGGGTAATACGAGAAAGTTTTAATGAGCGATGTAATGACTCCTAAACAATGCATCCAAATAGACACCTTATTTGGGGGAATAGATACAAAAGCACACAAATGAATGTGTAGAAGCTGTCGAAAATTTGATTTTCGAGTTGCAGATGATGCAGTTTGATGGTATGATAGAGGATGCGAGGGACCGTGTTGAATATATAAAATAATATTTTTATATCTTCAATTTATAAGTTTATAATCACAAGGAGTACCCTTATGACGATATCAGAACAGATTAAAGTGCTATGTGTGCGCTCCAATATCAGCGTTGCGGAACTTGCAAGGCGAATGGGGACTACACCACAAAATTTCAATTCAAAAATGAAACGGGAAAGTTTCACAGTCTCTGACTTAGAATATCTGGCGGAAACGGTGGGGTGTTCTTTTGAGCGCCATTTTGTCCTTCCAGATGGCGAAAAGATTTAATTAGGAGGACATACATGGATTTTCTGCATTACAAAAATAACGCCTCAAACCGGGATGTGATTTCCCTTTTTTCCGGAGCGATGGGATTGGATATCGGCCTTGCAAAGGCGGGGCTGAACATCGTGATTGGACAAGACTTTGACCCTGCCTGCGTAGCTACAATGCGGGCAAATGGCCACAAGGTATTGGGCGGAGATATCAGAGAAATTGATGCCGCAGATTTGCTCGAACAAGTTGGGCTTGCACAAGGAGAACCTTTCCTCATTTGTGGCGGACCACCCTGCCAGCCGTTTTCCACTGCCGGAAAGAGGCTAGGAATCAATGATCCTCGGGGAAGCTTGTTCATGGATTTTATCCGAATGATTGATTATATCCGTCCCCGGTTTTTCATCATGGAAAATGTAAAAGGGATTATATCTGCCCCGTTAAAGCACACTCCTCTTGCAGAGCGTGACAAAAATGATCCTGAACAACACTTGGGCACGGTTCTGGATGTTATCCTCTCTGAATTCAACAAGCTCGGCTATAAAACTGTGTATGGGGTTCTGGATGCTGTAAATTATGGCGTTCCTCAATTCCGTGAACGGCTTGTTTTGATTGGAAGCAGAGATAGCGAAGATATTTTTCTGCCATTCCCCACCCATTTTCAAATGCACCAAGATCCTGCTTATCGCTGGCGTACGCTCCAGGATACCATTAAAGATTTAGAGCATGACTGCGGAGAATGTGCTGCGTTCAGCAAAGACCGTCTTGCATATCTCCGCCTTGTCCCGGAGGGCGGGAATTGGCGTGACCTTCCGGAAGCTGTAAGAATGGAGGCAATGGGCGGTGCTTATGGATCAGGAGGTGGAAAAGTAGGCTTTTATCGGCGGCTGTCCTATAGCCAGCCATCGCCTACATTAGTAACATCTCCTGTTCAGAAGGCAACAATGATGTGCCATCCAACCCAAGATCGCCCTCTTAGCATACAAGAGTATGCCCGTATCCAGCAGTTCCCTGATGATTGGAAATTCATGGGGACAAGTGTTGCGAAATACCGACAAATTGGTAATGCCGTTCCGGTAGGACTGGCAACAGCGTTAGGAAAAGCTGTGCTTTCTGTTGCAGATCAGTCTGCTGAAATCCGGACAAAGCGGTTTAGAGGAACTGACATCCATCAAAAGTTGAAACAAGCTATCGAATTAGGAGGAAGCTGCTATGCCAATAAATAATAGTTACGACGAAGCTGCCATCGTGGAAGCGATTGCTACTGCGTTGGATAACTTCTATACGAACTTGATTAAAAAAGTAGACAGCCTAAATGTAAAAACTGTCATGAAACGTAAAAATCCGTATCTGTTCCGAGCCAAGGCTATGAATGGGGCGGCTCAGATTATTGATGCAATTCTTGCTGCTTTTGTGTCCTCGTCGGAAGAAACGATCTTCGGCAATGTATTCTTTGAGCCGATAGCCACCGCTGCCGCCCAGGGTCAGAAAGCATTGGCCGAAGGCGTGGACATTATGGTGGAACGGGATAACACTATCTATGCTATCGCAGTAAAATCTGGTACAAGCGTTTTCAATGCTGATAGCCGTAAGAAGCAGGAACAGAACTTTATGGCAGCCAGCAAGTTGGCACAGCAGGCGAAGAAACGCTTTGTCCCGATTGTTGGTTATGGTTATGGGAAGAAAAAAGTGTCCAATCGTGGACTGCCAAAATTCTATATGGAACTGGCGGGCAAAGATTTCTGGACAGAACTGACCGGCGATGAAGAGTTCTACATAAAGCTGATCCGCTTCATGGACAAGCTGCCTGAGAAGTATGTGGAAGAATTCGACGCATCTTACCAGAAGGCCGCAAACCGGCTCGTCCGAGAGTTTACCCAGGAGTTCTGCTTCGAGGATGGTAGCATTAACTGGGAGAAACTTGTTGAGTTCAATTCAGGTAATTAACATTCGGAGGGCAACATGAATAGAGGTTCTGAATGGCGAAGATGGGAATTGCATTTACATACCCCATTTACCCAAAAAGAAGATCGGTATTCAGGGAAAACACCTGATGAAAAGTGGGATAATTTCTATTCTTCTATCAGCAATTATATTGGTGATGGTAGTGATCCGCTGCATTCGATCTGTGCCATTGCAGTTACAGACTATCTTTCAATAGATAATTATCTGAAAGTCTGCAAGGATCAAAGACTCCCTGATAGTGTGAAACTTGTTTTTCCTAATGTTGAGTTAAGAATGAAACCTATTGCGGCGGATTCACCTATAAATATCCATTGCCTATTTGATCCAAGTATAGCTGGAGAGTTAGAGAGTCGTTTCTTTTCGAATTTGAGGTTTGAGTATAACCAGAATCAGTACAGCGCAACAAGATCTGAATTAATCCGCTTAGGTCGTGATTTTCAAGGTTCTCCTTCTCTTTCGGAAGAAGAAGCATTTTCTGTAGGGTTATCACAATATGTCATTTCCTTTGAAACATTATCCAATATATTTAAGAATAATCCTCAACTACGAAAGAAAACAATCATTGTTGTCTCAAATAGTAGTAATGATGGTGCGTCTGGCCTTCGCGCACATAGTGATTACTTTTATGGAAAAACTTCTCAATTAGAGGCTACACGTAGAGCAATCTACCAGCTTTCAGATATGATATTTTCGGCTAATCCTAAAGACATTGCGTATTTTCTTGGAGAAGGTCCAGATGCCCCAGACATGGTAAAAGAGAAATGCGGCTCTTTAATGCCGTGTATTCATGGATGCGATGCCCATGGCAATGAGAAAGTTTTTTCTCCTGATGCAGATCGTTTTTGTTGGGTGAAGGCTGATCCGACCTTTGAGGGATTAAAGCAAGTCCTTTATGAGCCGAAAGAACGTGTGCGAATCAGTAGTACAATTCCTGACGAAAAGCCAGATTATTATGTAATCGATCGAGTGGAGATAACTGGAAATGAGAACTTTTCTCCAGAGCCAGTATATTTTAGTGATAAGCTTACCTGTATTATAGGTGGGAAATCTACCGGAAAATCATTGCTTTTGCACAATATAGCAACGGCAATAGATGCAGGGCAAGTGAGAGCAAAAGAGGAAACAGCTGCCACAAATGTTAGGCTCGTTCCGGAGCTAAAAGTCTATTGGCGTGATGGTGTTTGTAGCGATGATAAAGACAAGCAAAGAAAAATTGTTTACATCCCGCAGACATACCTGAATAGGCTTAGTGATGAAGAACAAGAAACAACAGAGATTGATGCTATAATTCAAGAGATTGTCTTGCAAGATGAAAAATGTTCTGAAGCATATAAGCTGATGGCAAGAAAAATTGCTGAAAAGAAACAAGAAGTGGCAAAAACAATCGTAGACTTCTTGAAAATTGTAGCAGACAGAACCGAACTTAATGAACAATGCAAAGCAATCGGTGATAAAGATTCTGTTGATTCGGAGATTCAAAAGCTAAATGTCCAATTGGAGCAGCTAAGCCAAACATACGATGTTACTGAGGAAGAGATTAAACAATATCAAGACTCAGTAGAAAGCATAGAATCCCTAAAGGCAAGACTTGCTGCTATATCTAAAGAAATTACACACATCAAAGAAATATCAACGCTTGTTGAAGTTAAAACTTTTACCAGCCACCAATTTTCAATCTATAGCGAGAGCCTTTTGAAAGTTGCTGACGATGTTAAAAAACTTGCTGATGAAGCATGGCTTTCTAAGAGGGCCGAGATTTTGAAACAAGCTGATGATGATCAAAAGCGAGTCGAAGAAGCTATAAAAGCACATGAGGAAATCGTTGCAAAATTACAACCCAAAATGGAGGGCAATGAGAGAATCGGCAAAATCTCTGCTTCCATTGTAAGTGCGAAAGAAAGATTGGCTAAGATTTCTGCATATACAGCCCAACTCCAGGTTGTACAAGAACAATACATCTCATATTTAAGAGCATTGGGGAAAATATTTTTGGAGTTCAGTCAAATATATCTTGACTATGCTTGCAGCGTTAATGATGGTTTTGTTTCGTCTACAGATGAACTGGAGTTTTCTGTAAGAAAGGTTTTCCGCATAGATCAATTTTCACGAAAAATTACAGAAATAGTAGATAATAGGTCGATAAATAGATTTACCCAATTTAATCTTCGTGCCATAACAGAGGATTTATTATCTCCGGAGCATATTATGGCCTTTGTCGAGGCAATCCTAGAGAATTCCAAAGAATCTCTACAGCTTAAAAGTGGATACACTGCAGAATCAGCTCTCCGGGAAATTTTAACTGATTGGTATAACATAGACTATGTTGTCAGAATGGATAATGACAATATACAAGATATGTCACCAGGTAAAAAGGCGCTAGTTCTGCTCAGACTTCTTATCAGCCTTGCCGAAAGTACGTGTCCTATTCTTATAGACCAACCAGAGGATGATCTAGATAACAGATCGATTTTTGATGAGTTGATACATTTTATCAAAGAGAAAAAAGTGGATCGACAAATAATTACTGTTACACATAATGCCAATATCGTTCTTGGTGGTGATGCCGAGTTAGTCATAGTTGCGAATCAATGTGGAAAAAATGCCCCCAATAAAAAATTTCGCTTTGAATATCGTGGCGGCGCAATCGAAGATAATTCGCCTGTTATGGATGATGGAAAAATTGCAGCTGGAATTCTTAACAGCAAGGGAATACAGGAACATATCTGCGAGATTCTTGAAGGTGGGGAGCAAGCTTTTGCACTAAGACAACATAAATATCATTTCATCAAGCATTAACTACACTGTAGCAAAATCAGTTAATAGAGGGCTATAAATTAGAGACGATAAAGTTCATCTATTTTCCCTACAAAAATAAAAAAGCGGCACAGGTTGCTTTATTCAAAGAGTAAAACTGTGCCGCTTTTAAATTTTAGGTTTACTCTATATGATAAGCAAAGAATAAGCCTAACTGTTCTCTTTGTTATTTTCAAGAAGCTCATAGACCTCTTTCATCAGCATCAATCCCAAAGAAAATCCGTACTGAAAGTGTGCTTCTAACTCCATACAATGAACATCAATCACATGAGTGTGAAACAGGTTGACCAGCTCCATCTGCTCTTTAGAGAGCTTTTCCTCTAACTCGGTAAGCAGCTCTCCAGTGTGCCTATGTAGCTTGCGGTATTCTTTTTCATGAGGAACTACCTGTTCTGCGGGGTAGATATTACCACAATATAAGTCATCTAACACCATCTCACAGCACCTCTTTTGCATCATAGATTAGTTCGTGGCGGACAATTTCCTCCGCTCGGTTGCGGATGCTGTTCATTGCCCTGACCCATGCCATCTGATCTTGAGCTTTCAATTCCTCAGTGATTTTTTCCGTTTCTTTCATCTGGGCAATGATACAATCCAGCCGGTTCTGTGCCTGCTCGTTCAAATCGCTCAGATATGTCCAGAGTTTTCCAGACAAAATCAGATCATTATAGTGGGCTGGATGGTACTGCTCCAAATAGTCTTTGTGCATCCGCCCCCAAATCCCAATGGGGCGGCTTTCCTCCGGCAGCTGTAAGTCTGGGATGTAATAGTCACCGACCAGCGTATAGCTGATGCCGTTTTGACAGGTTTTCTTCGGTAAGTGTTCCATAAGCGACCTCCTGTATTCGATTTTTCTCCGAATCCAGCTGATCGTGTCCCTGTTCATGTCAAATTCAAGGCAGCTGAACTCTTCATCAACAAGTATGGCATATCCTTTCCCAATTTCTGATAAGTGAGGCCGTGAGAAACCTGGCTGCCCCGGTTCTCGGATTGATTGAAGCTGTCGATGGTCTCCTTGCCCAGCAGCTCCGAAATTTCTTTCAGGGTCGATTTCTCCTTGCCTCCCAAAAACAAGGTGCTGTCGCAGTTACCCACGATGGTATCCGCCGCGTCCTTGTAGATGGTCTTTAACTGGCTTTGGCTCTGCAAAATAATAGAAGCCGATATTTCACGGCTTCGGATGGTAGCAATCAATTTCTCGAAGTTTGGAATTTGCCCAATATTCGCAAACTCGTCCAGCAGGCACCGCACATGGACCGGCAGGCGGCCGCCGTAGAAGTCGTCCGCCTTGTCGCACAGGAGGTTGAAAAGCTGGGAGTACATGAGCGCCGCCACGAAATTAAAAGTGCTGTCCGTATCCGAGAGGATGACAAACAGCGCCGATTTCCGGTCGCCCAGGGTATCCAGCTCCAGCTCGTCCTCCGCCATGAGGTCCCGCAGCTCCGCGATGTCAAAGGGCGCCAAGCGGGCGCCGCAGGAAATCAGGATTGACTTCAAAGTTTTGCCCGCCGCCATTTTGAATTTGCGGTATTGCTTCACGGCGAAGTGGTCCGGGTGCTCCTTCTCCAGCTTAGCGAACAGCAGATCCACGGGGGACTGAAACTCCTCGTCATCCTCCCGCGCCTCGCTGGCGTTGATGAGGTCCAGCAGGGTGATGAAGTTGCGCTCCTCCGGCTCCGCCTCGTACCAGATGTACCCGATGAGGGCGGAGTAGTACAGGCGCTCGGCCTTCACCCAAAAATCCTCGGAACTCTTTTCACCCTCGCCCTTGGTATTGAGGATCAGGGCATTCACCAGCTTCAAAATATCCTTCTCGCTGCGGATGTACGCCAGAGGGTTGTACCGCATGGACTTTTTGAAGTTGATGAGGTTCAGGCTTTTAATGCGGTATCCCTTGCGGTCCAGCAGGGCGCCCACCTCGTTCAGGATGGTGCCCTTGGGGTCCGTAACCACATAGGAGGAATGGCACTGGAGCAGGTTGGGCTTGACAAAGAACCTTGTTTTGCCTGAGCCGGAACCGCCGCAGACCAGGATATTTTTATTTCTTGCGTACTTGGGCTCCTTGGGGCGGCTCGACATGGTGATCCGCTCCGTCTGGGTGAGCAGGACGTTTTGGGAAAAGTCCTTGTCCATGTAAGGAGCAATGTCGGCCGGGGTGCCCCAGCGGGCGCTCCCGTACTCGATACCCCGGCGATATTTCTTCGCGTTCTTGCCCTTGGAGTAGACCACCAGCCGGATCAGCACCGCGCCGGCGGCGCCCACACACAGGTCTACCAGATGGAAGCTGGGCGCCAGACTGTCAAAGGCCGCCGAAAAGCCCTGCCCGATGTGGAGCAGCTTCTCCGAGGCGTCCGCCCCAGGCGCCAGCCGCACCCCCTGACAGAGCTTGTCAAAGAGATACACGAAGATAAGATACGGGAGGTTGAGCAGCACCAGCTTTTTCACCTTGTCGGTCATCGCGCCACCTCCCGGTCCTTGGCCTTGACCTTCTCCCGTTCCCGGTGCTTGGTCTTGGTCTGTTCCTGGGCCTGGGCCAGCCGCTCCCGGATGGTGGGGCGCTTCTCCCGGTCCAGGGTCATGGCGGTGAACTCCTTGAAAGCCGGTTGGAGCTGGTCCTTGTCCTTCGCCTTGAAAAACACATAGTAGTGCGGGGGCTCGGTGTGGGGGTCCTTCTTCAGGGCATAGTCGATGTCGTACTTCTTCGCCACCGCCGAAAACGCCTTGATGTTCTGCTCCGTGATCTCAATGTTGGTCAGGGAAGCCCCATGCTGTTTGAGCTGGTGAAGGGTCTGTTTTCCCTGGCGGAGGGTGCGCTGGGAGGGCTTTTTCTGCATCTCCTCCAGCACCTTCTTCAGGGCCTTTTGGAGCAGGTCCGCCGTCATCTTGCCGGCCTCCACCGAGAGGGATACCGTCCGCTGCGTGATTTCTTCCTGCACTCACATCACCTCCGTTCTCCGCTGCCGTACATATCGTGGCTCACCAGGGAAGTGTAGTAGCTGTCAATAGTGGCCGGAGCGTTATACAGGGCAGCCAGCAGATATTTCTTGATGTTACGGACATAGGTGGTGTTCTCCCGCATACGGTCCAGCACATACTCGATATGGGAACTGTTCAGCTTCAGGAACCGGGATTTGACCACCTCCGCCGGATAGTCGTCTCCGGCAATGCGGATCATCTCTCGGTGGGAGCAGACCGTGTCCACCATGAGCTCCACCAGTTCATCCAGACGGTCACGGTCCAGGCGCTCATTCTGTACGAGGATGTCATACTCGATGTTCTCCAAAATCAATTCCCGATAGCTCTCTCGCTCCCGCATCCAATCCCGTCCGGCCCTATCCGAGCCCCTGGGGGTTTGGGGGCTTGATAGGATAGGATTTGATCCTTCCGTACTTGATAAATCTTTTTTTGATTTATCTTTACTTGATTCTTTAGTATTTAATTGTGCGGGGTTTTCCTGTTCAGGTTCTGCCAAGACAGGTAAAGCCTGTTCAGGATTATCCAAGACTGGATTATCCCGTTCAGGTTTTCCCGGTTTAGGTTCCGGCGGTCTGGGCTGCTCCAGAATCGTGTACTCGATGGCGCCGAGCTGACCGTTTGCGTTGCGGACCCGCTGGCGGATCACATAGCCGTGTTCCTCCAGCTCCCGCACCCCGGCGCAGATGCTGTCAACGCCATCTTTGCAGATCCGAGCCAGCCCCTTGGTGGTATAGTCCCATTCCTCCGGCAAGGAGAGCATGAGGGAGAGAAGGCCCTTCGCTTTCAGCGAGAGCGACTTGTCCCGCAGGTGGTGGTTGGACATCACCGTGTAGTCGCGGGTTTTCTCAATGCGGAATACCGCCATGTTGGATACCTCCTTCCTTCGGTTTTGAAAAGTGTTCGTTTCGGTGGTTTTGCGCCCCTGTATCACCGTCCGGCCTCCCATGAGGGAAAGAATATGGGCGGCTTCGTTTGCGCCGCCCACAGGCGAAAAAACAGGGGATTTCCCACCCGTTTTCATACAGTTTTGGGTGCCCCCAGCAGGGCATAAAAAAACGCCACAGGTTTGTGTTACCTATGGCGTTTGGGACAGGAAAAGGGTGCTGACATTTCATATCAGCACCCTTTGTCCTGCCAGTATTAAATTTTTGACTTCACATCGTGTTCCTTGCCTCTGAAAACATTGATTTTACTGGACTTGCTCATGTTTTCTTATTAGGAGGCGGGGAACACGCTTCGCTTTTGTTTCGCTCAAGGCCGGTGGATTTCCCCTCAGCTGACGGTGATGCCCGCTTCGTCCTCGGCCAGGGTCACGCCCTCGGGGGGCTGAATCTGCAACGCCACCAGCTCCTGGGTGCGGCCGTCCAGCTCCAGCGTGCCCCGGGAGCGCACCCGGCCCTCCGGGTAACCCTCGCCGCCCAGAGAGTCGATCGGCATGGGGGTGGGCGTGGGGCGGTACGTTGACTGACTGGCCACCCAGTCCTCATACTGGCGTTCGGCCGCATCCGCCGCATCGGCCTGTGCGGGCATCGGGGTGGTGGTGGGGGCGGGCTGACCGGTGCTGCCGTTTTGCTGCATGTCGCTCAGCTGCTGGCGCAGCTGCTCCAGCACCTGTTCCCGGTTCTGCCGCTCCTGCTGTATGCTGCTCAGCTGCTGGCGCAGCTGCTCCAGCGCCTGTTCCCGGGCCTGCCGCTCCTGCTCGGTTGCGGCCTGTTCCACCTGGCTGATGCCGGTCTGAATCTCCTGTTCCAGCCGGGTCTCGCTTGCCAGCAGGCTTTCGACCAGTTTTTCCGTCGCGGCCACCAGCGCCTGCTGGTCGGCCTCTGCGTCGGTGGCGGAGGCTGAGGCGGGCGGCAGCAGAATCTGGGCCGAGGCGTTCAGCAGGGTGTTGCGCACCTCCAGCCGGTAGCTGCCCTGCTGGCTCATCACGGTGCGGTCCACCGTCTCCTGCTGGCCGGGCTGCCAGCCCTGACTCACAAAGGCGTCCGGCAAACCGGCGGAAAGGCTGCTCCAGCTGCCCCGGCTCTCGTTGTAGCGCACAAGGCGCAGCTCCCACTCGCCGGGTTCGGCGGTTTCGGGGATGGTCACGGTGAGGGGCGCGTCGCCGCCCTCGTACTGAATGCCATCGGCCAGCTCGTCCAGCCGCTTGGTGAACTCCACAGACGCCTGCGGCTCCACCACCATCTCTTCATAGCTGTATTTTCGGGAATCGACCGGTTCGCCATCGGTTTTGGCGGGCTGCCGGTCGGCGGGCGGGTCCGGCAGGCGAAGATAGCTTTCCTGCCCGGTGGCCTTTTCCCGCACATGCAGCACCAGCCGGGTGTAGGATGCCGTGGCGTTGGCGCTCAGGGTCAGGGTGTCGCCGGGCTGCCAGCTCTGGTTCACCAGCGCGTCGGACACGCCCTCCCCTGTGATGGTGGTTCCGCTGCCATCCAGCAGATACACCCGCGCCCAGGTTCCGGTGGGGTCGGTCACGGTGGATATGGCCGCTGTCGCGCCTGTCTGCTTCTGGCCGTAGACGTGCAGCTCCACCTGTTCGCTGGTCAGGCCCTCGGGAATGGTGAAGGCAAAGCCCTCCTGCTGCCAGCGGCCGCTGCGCCACAGCTGCTCCAGCTGCTGCCAGCGTTCGGTTTCGGTGCGCGTTGCCTCCTGTGTGCCCACCCTGCCGCCCAGCGAAAAGCCGATGCCGCCGCTTTCGTACAGGCCGGTGTACAGCGCAAACAGATCCTGCACCCGGTAGGTAACGCCCTGCGCCGGGTCGGCCCCGGCGGTGGCGGCCAGCTGCACCTCCAGATCCATGGGCGCGCCGGTGAGCAGCTCCAGCGGGATGGTATAGCTTTCCCCCGCCTGCCAGCTCTGGGTGGTGAACACCTCGGGCAGGCCCGTTTCCACCGGGGCGTCGCCGCCGTTTTCCCACAGATAGATGCGCCAGTCCGCGCCGGAAAGCCCCTCTGCCGGGGGCACAAGGAAGGTCAGGCCGTTTTCATCCAGCCGCATGTTGTACACCAGCTGCTCCACGGCCTGCCGCTGAACATCGTATTCCCCGGTCTGGGCGGTGTCCGCATACAGATCCACCAGCTCGCCCGCTTCCAGCCCGGATTCGGTCCAGGTATACCGCTGCATCCGGCCGTCCGGGAACAGCAGGTTCAGCTCCACCTGTCTGGTGGCCTCGTCCAGCACGCCGTTTTCATACCGGCTGCTGCCGGTTTCGGTCACGGCCGTGGCGCTCAGCGGATCCCGCCGCAGCAGCCGCCCCTCGTAATACAGGGTGCTCTCGGCGGTGTTGTCCCGGGTGCTGTCCCAGTAATAGAGCCGGAACCAGCCCTCCGTTTCGGTCAGAACCTGACCGTCGGGGGCGCTGTCCGCCTGGGCGAGAATCAGTTCCCGATTCGCGTCCCCGGTCTGCCAGATCAGGCGCTGGCGCACGGTTTCGCCCTCGCCGATCAGATCATCCGCGCTGGCGATGGTTTTTCCCATGGCCCCGGTGAAGGTGCAGGCGGTGAGCAGCACCGCACCCGCCAGTGTGAGGGCGATGGCGGCCCGGCGGGGCTTTTTGGCGGTGACGATGGCCTTTAACCGCCGCTGCATGGCCCCGGCGCTGCCGCTCATGGAGGTGGCGGCAAGCAGAGCCGTACCCGGCACCCGCCGGGGAATCAGCTCCACAAGGCAGCGGCCATAATCCCGCCGCCGGGCTTCTTCCATGGCGGCGGTGACCGCTTCGTCGCAGGCAAGCTCGCAGTCCCGCCTGGAGGCTGCCGCCGCCCACCAGACCAGTGGGTCGAACCAGTACACCGCCAGAAGCACGCAGCGCAATGCGCCCCAGATGTGGTCCCTGTGGCGGTAATGGGTTTTCTCGTGGGCCAGCACAAAGTCCAGCCGCTCACGGTTTTCCAGCGCCGCCGGGTTCAGATAGATGGCGGGATGAATCAGCCCGTGCAGGCAGGGGCTGGCCAGCTCGTGGCAGAGGTACACCGGCAGACCGCCGGTTTGTTCCGGGGCAAGATCCAGCTGGCACCGGGATCGAGATTTCCGCAGCCGCAGCGAAAAGCGGAGATTTGCCCACAGCAGGGCCCCGCCGGTGAGCACAGCGCCCGCCGCCCAGATTACGGGCAGCAGCGCCGCCGGGTTCAAAGACCATTCCGGGTGCGGTTCACTGCCGGAAGTATCTGCAATGCCGCCGGAAAGCCCCGCCTGCGTGCCGCCGGTGGCGGTCTGGGCAAGGTCGGTTTCCGGGGCGGTGCCCGTTTGAGCCTCGGTATCCACCGGGACGGGCAGCGTTTCGCCGGAAAATTCTTCCGGTCGGGCAAGGCTGACCTGCACGGTGTCCGGCAGGGCGTTCAGCACGCTGGCCCGGCTCTGGGGCAGGCTGACCGGCAGCAGCAGCCGCAGCAGCACAAGGCCCCACAGGGCGTACTGCATCCGGCGGCTGATCCGCCCGGCCAGCAGCGCCCGCGCCGCCAGCACGGCCAGAATCAGCAGACTGGAGGTGATGAGAAGTTCCATCCTGTTCCCCTCTTTCTTTACTCAAATTCCACCGACAGGGTGGTGTTCCACAGGGTATTGGTTGCGTTCAGCCGGTAGTGACCGCCCTCCGGCAGGTTCTCGCCCTTCAGGGTGACCGTCTCGCCCGGCTGGGGTTCAGCGTCCGGCAGCAGGGCGGAACAGGTGACCCAGCTGCCCCGCTCCGGATTCCGCTGGCTCAGCTCCAGCTTCCATTCGCCGGGGGCGGCGGTTTCGGGTATGGTGAAGGTGAAGTCCCGGGTATCCGGGTTCCACTGAACGGTCTCGGAAAAGGCGGTCATCGCCGCCTGATACTCCACCAGCGCGTCGCCGGTGGGGTTTTCCTCCTCACTCTGGGCGGAGAAAAGCGGCGCGGTCAGGCGCTGGTAATCGTTCAGGAGGATGATTGGCAGCGGCGCCACATCCTTCTCCTCGATCAGCAGCTGCAGCATGGCGGTTCCCTCGTTGCCGGTGGGCAGGGCGTCCAGCGGGATGGCGTATTCCTGCCCCGGCTCCCATTCGCCGCTGGCAAACGGTTCCGGTACGCCCTCGGTGATCTCGGTTCTTTCGATTTCGCCGGTGGGCGTCCAGACCAGAGCCAGCCGCCAGTGCTCCGGCCGATCCTTCAGCCCTGCCGGAATCGTAAAGCGGATGGCGTCGCCCTCCGGATGGATGCTGTTCGCCAGCTCGGTGTTCAGGTCCATCAGCTCCCACACCAGTTCCGGCCACTCGGACAGGGGCGGATAATCCATCTGAAGCATCGCCCACTGCTGAAACAGAGTGAACTCCAGCTGGGTGCCATCCGGCTGCAGCAGCGTAACAATGAGCTCCTGCACCTGGGCCGGATCCTCGTTGCCCCGGTACTCCTCCAGCGGCACAACATCGTCCGAACCGGGCTCCTCCGCCGACCACTTCACCTCCAGCGAGCCGTTTTGCACCTTACCGGCAAATCGCAGGGCATCCGCTTCGGGTTCGGCGGCGCTGTCCCAGTAATAAACCTTCACATACTCCTCGCCCTCGGCAAGGGGTTCGCCCTCCGGGGCGGGGGCCCGCGCCACCAGAAGCTCCTGCATCCGGCTCTCGTCGCCCAGGGCGCAGAGCTTCCACTCGGTTTCGCCCTCGGCCAGATAGTCCCGGGCGCTGGTAATGCCCTTCGCTCCGGTGAAGGTGCAGGCGGTGAGCAGCACCGCCCCCGCCAGCGTGAGGGCGATGGCGGCCCGGCGGGGCTTTTTGGCGGTGACAATGGCCTTTAACCGCCGCTGCATGGCCCCGGCGCTGCCGCTCATGGAGGTGGCGGCAAGCAGGGCCGTACCCCGCGCCCGGTTCGGGATCAGCTCCACAAGGCAGCGGCCGTAATCCCGCCCCCGGGCTTCTTCCATGGCGGCGGTGACCGCCTCGTCACAGGCAAGCTCGCAGTCCCGCCTGGAGGCTGCCGCCGCCCACCAGACCAGCGGGTCGAACCAGTACACCGCCAGCAGCACGCAGCGCAAAGCGCCCCAGATGTGGTCCCTGTGGCGGTAATGGGTTTTCTCGTGGGCCAGCACGAACTCCAGCCGCTCGGGGCTTTCCAGCGCCGCCGGGTTCAGATAGATGGCGGGATGAAGCAGCCCGTGCAGGCAGGGGCTGGCCAGCTCGTGGCAGAGGTACACCGGCAGACCGCCGGTGATTTCGGGTTCCAGATCCAGCTGGCATCTCTCCCGCCGCAGCCGCAGCGAAAAGCGAAGATTCGCCCACAGCAGCGCCCCGCCGGTGAGCACAGCGCCCGCCGCCCAGACGAGCGGCAGCAGCGCCGCCGGATTCAAAGACCATTCCGGGTGCGGTTCGCTGCCGGAAATATCTGCAACGCCGCCGGAAATTCCCGCCTGCATCCCGCCGGTTGCGGTCTGGGCAAGGTCGGTTTCCGGGGCGGTGCCGGTTTGAACTTCGGTATCCGCCGGGGCGGGCAGGGTTTCGCCGGAAAATTCTCCCGGGCGGGCAAGGCTGACCTGCGCCGTGTCCGGCAGGGCGTTCATCACGCTGGCCCGGCTCTGGGGCAGGCTGACCGGCAGCAGCAGCCGCAGCAGCACAAGGCCCCACAGGGCGTACTGCATCCGGCGGCTGATCCGCCCCGCCAGCAGCGCCCGCGCCGCCAGCACCGCCAGAATCAGCAGACTGGATGTGATGAGCAGTTCGATCATGCGATCACTCTCCTTTTTCGCCGGGGGCCTTTTCCAGAATCTTCAGCAGCTGGGCGCGCTCGGTTTCGCTGATGCCCTTCTGCTCCACAAAGGCGTTGACCAGCAGGCCCAGGCTGCCGCCGTAGATGCGATCCAGCAGGCTCTCGGTCTCCCGCAGGGCAACCCCGGCCTTTTCCACCGCCGGATAGTACTCCTTGGCCCGGCCGCCCTCCTCGTGGCGTACCGCGCCCTTGGCCTCCAGCCGGTTGAGCATGGTGATCACGGTGTGCTTGGACCAGCCGGTCTCGTCGGCCAGATCGGCCACCAGCTGGGTGATGGTGCGGGGGGCGTTTTGCCACAGCTGATTCATCAGCTTCCACTCCCCGGCAGACAGTTCCACGTTCATGTTTCTTCCTCCCCTCAAAAAGGTAGTCTCTTGTCTACCTTTAGCATAGCAGACAGGTAGACAGCTGTCAACCAGAAATCCAAAACTTCCCTTTCCCCTGCCCGCCGGGCGCAAAAAAAGCGCCCGTGCCCCGGCGTTTTCGCCAAAGCACGAGCGTTTTTTCTGTTGATTTGTTTTAGGGAATGGCTCCGGCCATCAGCCGCGGCCCGCGCCGCCGCCGCGGGAGCCGCCGCCATCGAAGCCGCCAAAGCCGCCGCCACCGAAGCCGCCGAAACCACCGCCGCCAAAACCTCCGCCAAACCCGCCGGGGCCGAACCCACCGGGCCCAAAGCCGCCCGGCGGGGGCCGGTGATAATGCCGTGGCCTGCCCCAGCCGCCCAAAAACAGGGGCCAGAACACCACGTCACGGCCGCGGCCTCCACCGCCGCCCGGGCCTCCACCGCCGCCGCGGCTGCCCATGCTGATCACCACAATGATCAGCACCGCCGCCGCCAGCAGGATCAGCAGCGTTCCATCCGAGCTGCTGCTCTGCTCCACCGGCCTTGGCTGGGGCTGGCCCTCGCCCGGGGTGATGCCGTACAGGCTGCACAGCTCGCTGTAAACAGCGCCGGTGAACTCGGTCACGCAGGCGTCGTAATCGCCCTTTGCAAAGGCGGGCTCGGCGTAGTCGTTCAAAAGGCTTTTCAGCCGGCTGTAGGTGATCTCGCCTTCAAGACCGGTGCCCAGCGTGCAGTAATAGTTCTGATCGCCGGTCACCAGCAGAAACAGCACGCCGTTTTCCTTTTTTTTATCGCCGATGCCCCATTCGTTGAACACCTGCAGGGCGTAATCGTCGATGCTCAAATTTCCGGTGAAATCCACCGTGAGCACGCCGATCTGGGCTCCGGTGGAGGAAAGGGCGTTGTTGTAGCCGTCCACCGTGTTGATGGTCTCCTCGCTGAGCACCCCCGCCTGATCCAGCACCGCGTGGCCGCTGGGTGCGGCGGGAATGTCGGCTGCGAAGGCCGGAAGGGCCAGCGCAGCCAGCACAATGGCCGACAGCACAAGGCCGGTCAGCCGCCGTTTGATTGCCTGTTTCATGCAAAATACTCCGCTTCGTCTACCCCCCACAGCGCGCCGATCAGGCTGGCGGGGAATGCGTTTCGATCTTTGTTGAACTGCTCGGCCTGCTCGTTATAAGAGCTGTTGCGAAGAATGGTGCCCCGGCTCATGAACTCGGAATGCTGCTCGCTGAGCAGATCCTTCTGGGTGTCGTCCGCCAGCGGCAGGGCCGCGTCGTACAGCGCCTCCACCGCCGCGTCCAGCGTTTCGTTGGCCGCGCAGGTATCCGCCGGGCCAAGGGGCTCGCCCAGCGCGTTCACCGCATCCTCGGCGGCGGTGAGCAGGGCCTGGTCCACCCCGGCGATCTTCTTCGCCACCGTCACCACGTTGGCGGCGGCGCTCACCCGCTGATCCAGATCGGCGGTGATGCTGTATTTGCCGCTGTTAAAGCCCGCCATGGTGCTCGAATAGTACCCGGCCAGCTTCGCCCCGCCGATGCCAAACACGCTCACCGCCAGCAGCACCAGCGCGGCGATCTGCGGCACGCCGGCCTTTTTCAGGGCGGCGGGCAGCTTTTGTTCCAGCTTTGCCAATTGTTTCATCGGTTAATGCAACTCCATCAGCTTTTGTTTCAGCTCGCCCTCAATGCGGCCCAGCTCCTGCTCGGCGGCGGCGCGCTTCTGTTTGCCTTCGGTCTGGATCTTGGCCAGCTCGTCCAGCGTTTCGATCAGGCTCTTGTTGGTCTGCTGCAGGGTCTCGATGTCCACAATGCCCCGCTCGGACTCCTTGGCCGTGTCGATGGTGCCCTGCTTCAGGGCGGCGGCGTTCTTTTTCAGCAGCTCGTTGGTCATGTCGCTCACGGCGCGCTGGGCGTCGATGGCCTGCCGGGAATGGGCAAGGCCCAGCGCCAGCACCATCTGGCTCTTCCACAGGGGGATGGTGTTCACGATGCTGGTCTGGATCTTCTCCGCCATCATGGTGTCGTTGTTCTGGAGCAGACGGATCTGGGGGCCCATCTGGATGGAGATGGTGCGGGTGAGCTGCAGGTCATACAGCTTTTTTTCGAACCGGTCGCACATGTCGGCCAGATCCCGGGCGGCCTGTGCGTCCTCGGGCAGGCCGCTGGCCTTTGCCTTGTCCATGGCCTGTTTCAGGTCGGTCTCGCGCACCTGGGCCAGCTTTTTCTTGCCGGCCAGAATGTACATGGTCAGCTCCTTGAAATAGAGCATGTTCATCTGGTACATCTTGTCCATCAGGGCGATGTCCTTGAGCAGCTGCACCTGATGGGCCTCCAGCATGGCTTCGATGCGCTCCACGTTGGTTTCGGCCCTGGCGTACCTGGTTTTCATCTGGTCGATGTTGTTGCCCGCCTTCTTGAAGAAACCGAAGATGCCCTTGGACTCCTCTTCCTCGGCGTCGAAGTTTTTCAGCTCACCCACAAGGCTGGCCAGGGCTTCGCCCACCTCGCCCAGATCCTTGGTGCGCACCTTATCCAGCGCGGCTTCGCTGAAATCGCCCACCTTTTTCTGGGTGGCCGCGCCGTACTGCAGCACCATCTGGCTGTTGGTCACGTCGATCCTGGCGGCGAAGTCCTCCACCATCTTCTGCTCCTCGGGGCTGAGCTTTGCAGCTTCCTCGGCCAGCGGATCCAGCGCGGGGGCCGGTTCGGGCCTCGCTTCCTCCTTGGGCTGCTCCACCTCCAGCGTGAGGCTGGGCATGGCAGTGGCGTCGAAGCTGTCGAAATTCAGTTCGGGGGTCATTTTGTTGTCGTCCATCTCTATGCTTCCTTTCTTTTATGGCAATGCCGCACCATTCCAGGTGGTGGAGCGCACCAGAAAATTTTTTGCGGGATGAACCAAAAAGCGCAAGCAAGCCTTGGTGGCTTGACGAGCATTTTTGGAAAATCCCACGGAAAATTTTGGGGCGATACGCCGCCTGAGCCCTCTGGGCGTGAATGGTGTGGAATTGCCGTTCAGTCCACAAGGCCCTGGCCCTTCAGCATGCCGTTCAGCACTTCCAGATCGGTGCTGATGTCCAGCGCATCCCTTGCGAACAGGCTGTCCAGCTGATTTTCAAAGGCGGTGGCGATGGTCTGGGCGTTCTGGGCAACCTCTGCCCGCACCCCGGCCGCGTTCTCGCCCTGCACGCCCTTTTCTTCCAGCTCGGCGTAAAGGGTGAGGATCTTCACCGCGTCCTGCAGATAGTAATTGGCAAAGCGCCGCACCTGCGCGGCCTTTTCCGGGTGCTGCTCCACCTCGTTCAGAATGCCGAGGCAGGCTTTTTCCATCCGGTCCATGGCGGCGCTCAAGGGCGCATCCTCGATGCGCACGTTCAGTTCGTGCAGCTCCCGGCGCTTCTGGTCAATGAGGGCCAGCATCTGGTCGGCGTCCTCCTTGCCGGTCATGAAGGGAACCTCCTTGCGGGTGACCACATCCGGGCAAACCCGCCGGGCGGCGACAAAGCCCACCACGGACAGCACCGCGACCACCACCAGCGCCCACAGCTGATAGATGGGCAGCGCCAGCGCACCCACCAGCCAGACAAGCCCGGCGAAATACCAGGGCAGCACCGACTTGCGGCGCACCTCGATCCATTTGCTCATACTATTTACCTCCACCTTTTAGCGGACTCGGCCGTCGGCTCAGTCCAATCGGCATCCCCCGCGCACCGGGTTTTCCTCAGCAAACACCGCCAGCTGCCTTTTGGGCGGACTCGACCGTCGGCTCAGTCCAATCGGCATCCCCCGCGCACCGGGGTTTCCTCGGCAAACACCGCTAACTTCCCTGGGGCCGGGCAAATTTCATAAAATTACCCGGTTTACATTATTTCTTTTATCATACCAACCGGCCCCTGAAAAATCAATGAACAGGGTGTTAAACCTCTTTAGTAAAAGAAAGTATTTTTCGCCGGAATCTTCACCCCAGAAACGGCCCCAGCGCCTTTCCCCAGGCTTCGGCCAGCTTATCCGGGTTCCAGGCCGCGTTGGCCGGGCTGGTGCTGGGCAGCTTCACCGCCTCAATGCCGCTCACCGGCTGCAAAAACCGGCCGTACAGCTCATACGCCGCCGCCCCGTTGCAGAACACCGCCTCGATGGGCGAAGCATTTAGTACCCGTTTCAGATCCACCGGCACCGGATCCCGGATGGTGGCGTCCTGCGCGCCCTCGATGGTGCAGCTTTCCAGCACGTCCCAGAGGGCGAGGCCGTGGGTTAAAATCAGCGCGGATTTTTCCTCCACCGTGCCGGGCGTTTCGCAGCCGCACAGCCTTGCCAGCAGCGGCCAGAACCGGTTGCGGGGATGGCCGTAGTAAAAGCCCTGCTCCCAGCTTTTGGGGCTGGGCCAGCTGCCCAGAATCAGCGCCCGGCTGCCGGGGCCATACACCGGTTCAAAGCTCATGAAAGTTCCCCCTTACTGCAAAAACAGCTGCTCCACCACCTGCCGCACGCCCTCTTCCTGCACGCTGGGGGCGATGTGCTTCGCGGCGGCCCTGGCCTTTTCCGAGCCGTTCGCCATACAATACGAGCAGCCCGCCAGCTGCATCATGGCAATGTCGTTTTCGTTGTCGCCCATGAACACCAGCTCCTCGGCCGTCCAGCCGGTGAGCTCCATCAGGCGCTCCATGCCCCGGGCCTTGTCCACATCCGCCTGCATCACATCGTAGTAGCCGGGGCGGTAGGGCACGAATTTCAGGCCCAGATAGCCGTATTTCTCCTGGAATTTTTCCACCTGCTCCGGCGGCAGGATGGCGAAGGCACCGAAGGGCATGCTTTCCAGATGCCGATCCTGATCCTCGCCGTCCAGCACATACTCGCCGTGGCCGGTGGCCTTTTTGTAAAACTCCCACATTGCCTTGTATTCCACATAGACGTAGTAGTTATCCGCGAAATTGAAGGCCAGCGGATAGTCGAAATCCTCGAAGAAGTCCACCAGCGCATACATCTCCTCGGCGGTCAGATCCTGACTGTACAGAAGCCTTCCCTGCCCGTCCAGAATCTGGGCGCCGTTGGCGCAGATCATGTAGTCCGGCTTGATGCCGCCCAGAATCTGCGGCTCGATGGCAAAGCTGGTGCGCCCGCTGGCAATGACCACCTTCACGCCCTTTTTCTGGGCCGCCTTCACCGCCGCCGCCACCGCGGGCCGGGCGCTGGGCTCGCCGTGGGCCACCAGAGTGCCGTCCACATCCAGAACGATCGCTTTATACTGCATACTTCAAAATTCCCCTCTTTTTTCTTTTTGGCAACACCGCGCATTTTACGGCAAACACCTCAGGCGGCGTGCCTGCCCCTGAAATGATGCGAGATCGCCCCCATGAACGGGTTCGTCTTTTCTGATTGTATTATAGGGCATTTGCCCGCCGGGGGCAAGGCTGGGGCACCGGTTGGAAAAATCGCTTTACTTCCCTTCGCTTTATTTGTATAATGTGATACAGCACTTTATTTTCAAAGGGGGAGCGCCCCATGAAAGGGGAATACAAAGCGGGCCTTGCGGACGGGCTCGCCATTGGCATCGGGTATTTTTCGGTGAGCTTTACCTTCGGCATTCTGGCGGTGAAGGGCGGGCTTTCGGCGCTGACCGCCGGGCTGATCAGCCTGACCAATCTGACCAGCGCCGGGCAGTTTGCCGGGCTCACGGTGATTCTGGCCCACGGCTCGCTGGTGGAGCTGGCCCTCACCCAGCTGGTGATCAACCTGCGCTATGCGCTGATGAGCCTTTCGCTCAGCCAGCGGCTGGGGCCACAGTTCACCACCCGGCGGCGGATGACCATCGCCTTTGCCAACACCGACGAGATCTTTGCCGTGGCCATGGGGCGCACCTCGCCGCTGACCCCGGCCTACATGTACGGCCTTGCCACCCTGCCCATTCTGGGCTGGACGTTCGGCACGTTGAGCGGCGCGGTGGCCAGCGGCTTACTCAACGCGGCGGTGCGCAGTGCGCTGGGCGTGGCGCTGTACAGCATGTTTGTGGCCATTGTGGTGCCGCCCATGCGCCAGCTGAAGAGCGTGCGCATCGTGGTGGCGGCGGCGGTGATCGTGAGCTGTGTGATCGCATGGGTGCCACTGCTCAAATTCATTTCCAGCGGCTTTGCCATTATCTTGAGCACGCTGGCGGCGGCCGCGCTGGGGGCATGGCTGTTCCCGGTGGATCTGGCCGATGAGGAACCCGCTGAAAAACAGGAGGAAACCGCATGAGCTTATTCTGGTATCTTTTGGTGATGGCGGGGGTCACCTACCTGATCCGCATGCTGCCGCTGACGCTGCTGCAGAAGAAGATTCAAAACCGGCGGCTGCGGTCGTTTCTGTTCTATGTGCCTTACGCCTGCCTGGCCGCCATGACCTTCCCGGCCATCCTCTCGGCCACCGAAAGCCCGATCAGCGCCTTCGCCGCGCTGGTGGTTGCGGTGGCGGTGGGCTTCGCCGGGCGGGGCCTGGTCACAGTGGCGGCCTGCGCCTGCGTCACCGTATTTGTGGTGGAGCGTCTGCTGGCGCTGCTGTGAATATTTGAACCCCATCTGAAAAAGCGGGCTGCACCCTTGCCGGTGCGGCCCGCTTTTTTGCAGGTCGGGAAGCAAATTCTTCCGGTGGGGAAAAACCGCTGGCCAACCGCTGTTTTCCCGGTTATACTGAAACCGGAGACCAACCGGTCAACACGCCGAAAAAGGGGGAATCTTCATGCGGATCGAGCTGCGCACCAACCCTTCCCTGCAGGAGACGGTGGTCACGGTGGAATGCCCAGCGCTGGACGATTCCACCGCCCGGCTGCTGGCCAGCCTGCGGGCCTTTGACCACAAGCTCACCGGCCTGCGGGACGGCCAGACCTGGCTGCTGGAGCCTGCCGACGTTTTTTACATCGAGACGGTGGACAAGCTGGCCTTTCTTTACGGGGAAACAACCGTCTGGGAAAGCCCGCTGCGGCTGTATGAGCTGGAGGACCGGCTGAGCGGCGGCAGCTTTTTGCGGGCGGGCAAATCCTGCCTTGTGAACCTGGACCGGGTGCGAGCGCTGCGGCCGGAGATGGGCGGGCGGCTGGAGCTGACCATGCAGAACGGCGAGCGGCTGTTTGTTTCCCGCCAGTATACCCCCGCCTTTAAACAGCGGCTCGGCCTTTGAGCGGCGGAACAGGAGGTTTTTCCATGGGCAATTGGAGCAGACGAATCTCGCTGACCTACCTGCGGGCGCTGCTGCGCTGGCAGGTTTTCGCACCGGTGTATCTGGTGCTGCTGTTTGGCTATTACGGGCTGACCGGCCTGTTTTCCCTTCCCCGCCGCACCGGGCTGGGGCTGCAATGTTATCTGTTGTTTTGCGCGGTGTTTCTCTGTGCGCTGCATCGGCTGATTTTTGCCGGGCGCAGCCTGGCCCGCTGGCGGTGCGCCGCAAGGCTTGTGCTGTTCACCGGCTGCCTGTTTCCTTTCTGGATGGGGCTGATGCCCTTTCTGGGCCTTTCGCTGCGGGCAGGTCTTGTAAGCTTTGCCGCCCTGCTGCTGGCGGTGGGCGCGGTCACGGCGATCTACGAGGGCTTCAGCCGCATCCGGGGCAGGCGCTACGACCGGCAGCTGCGGGACTATCATGCCCGCCGGGCGGCGGAGCACAGGCAATAAAAAAAACCGTGGAATCCGGCGTTTCGGGTTCCACGGTTTTTGTTTTGTTTCTTTATCAAATATCACAGCAGCTTTGCCCACTCCTCGGCCTTGAAGCCGGGGAATACGCCCTTGTCGGTGACGAGAATGGGCCGCTTGACCAGCATGCCGTCGGTGGCCAGCAGGTCAAAGACCTCCCCGTCGGTCATGGCGGGCAGCTTGTCCTTCAGGCCCATGGACTTATATAAAAGGCCGCTGGTGTTCACGAACTTTTTCACCGCAAGGCCGCTTTTCGCCTGCCAGTCGGCCAGCTCGGCGGCGGTGGGGTTTTCTTCCTTGATGGGGCGGGCGGTGTAGGAAACGCCCTGCTCGTCCAGCCACTTTTTCGCCTTCTGGCAGGTGGTGCATTTGTCGTAGCATACAAAGGTAATCATGTTTTTTCTCCTTTTTGCTCAGAACAGGAACTCGTCCTCCGGGGGCATCTCCACTTCCTCTTCAAAGATGAACTTCTCCACCGCAAGGCCCACGCCGTCGTGGTTGTTGTCCGCCGTGACCCAGGTGGCCGCCTGCTTCACCTGCGGCACCGCGTTGCCCATGGCAATGCCCACGCCTGCCAGCCGGATCATGGAAATATCGTTCCAGCCGTCGCCGCAGGCCATCAGGTTTTCCTCGGTCAGGCCCAGAATGGTCAGCAGCGCCCGCAGGCTCTGGGCCTTTTCCACGCCCAGGGGCATGATCTCCAGAAAATACGGCATGCTCTTATAAATGGAGAGCCTGCCCGAAAACTTCTGCTGCATGTGTTCTTCCACCCGGGCGATTTCGTCCGGGTTTTTGCTCAGCAGAATCTTGTTCACGTCGAAGTCGATGAAGCTGCCCAGATCCTGCACCGGAATGGCCGGTACCCGGCAGGTGAAGCACTCCAGCTGCACATATTCATCCTCGGGGTGCTCGGTGATCACGCCCTCGGCGTTGTAGCTCATGGCCACCGCACCGGCGGCGCGGGCTTCGTCGCACACGGGCTTCACCAGCTCGGGCGGGAAGGCCTCCTGGGCCACCACCGCGCCGGTGGCGCAGTCCACAATGCAGCCGCCGTTATAACTTAAAATGTAGCCGCCCAGCTTGTCCAGCTCCAGCTCCTTGGCCAGATACTGCACGCCCACGGTGGGGCGGCCGCTGGCCAGCACGATGCGCACGCCTGCTTCGGCGGCACGGCGCAGCGCGGCCCGGGTGCGGGGGGTGATTTCCTTTTTTGTATTGGTGAGGGTGCCGTCCAGATCCAGAGCCAGCACCTTGATGGTATCGTTCATGGCAGTATCTCCTGTTGTTTGGGGCCGCCCGTATGGCGGGAGCCGGAAAATGTCTCACTTTTCCCATTGTAGCGAAAACGGATGCGCTTGAAAAGCCTTTTTTCCCCATTTTCCGGCCCCCGGTTCCCAAACTTTTGGCCGCCGGGGGCCGATTTTCTGTGCCATCTGCCCGGGCGGGCAATCCCAAAAATTTTTTGCTCCGGCCCATTGACATTTAACAGCTGTTTATCTATAATGAACATGCAACTGAACAGCCGTTTATTTTTACTGAACAAAGCAAGGAGGAAGTTCCCATGTACGACCCGAACCGCTTTATTGAATCCGATCCCGCCATCCGCCGGGTGGCCGCGGGAGAACCCACCGTATGGATCAACCCGGACTATCTGCCGGTGGAGGTCACCGACGGTCTGTGCCAGCTGGTGGTGCCGGATTCCGCCATCGACGATGCCGAGGCCCGGCTGGCCCGGTTTGCCCCCTTCATCCGCCGCCGCTTCCCGGAGACCGAGCCCACCAACGGCCTGATCGAATCTCCCCTTGCGGACATTCCCCGGATGCAGCAGGCGCTGGAACAGGAATACGGCTGCACCATCCCCGGCCGGCTGATGCTGAAGATGGACAGCCACCTGGCCATTGCCGGTTCGGTGAAGGCCCGGGGCGGCATCTACGAGGTGCTCAAGCACGCCGAGGATCTGGCCATTGCCGCCGGAAAGCTGACCATGGAGGACGACTACGCCAGGCTGGATAGCGAGGAAATGCGAAACTTTTTCCGCCAGTACACCGTGCAGGTGGGCTCCACCGGCAATCTGGGCATGTCGATCGGCATCATGAGCGCAGCGCTGGGCTTCCGGGTAAAGGTGCACATGTCCGCAGACGCCAAGCAGTGGAAGAAGGACCTGCTGCGCAGCCACGGGGTGGAGGTGCTGGAATACAGCGGCGACTACTCCAAGGCGGTGGCCGAGGGCCGCGCCCTTTCGGACGCCGACCCCATGAGCTATTTTGTGGACGATGAAAAATCCGTGGATCTGTTCCTGGGCTACGCGGTGGCCGCCCGCCGGCTGAAAAAGCAGCTGGACGAGCAGGGCATCGCCGTGGACGAGGCCCATCCGCTGATCGTCTACCTGCCCACCGGTGTGGGCGGCGCGCCCGGCGGCGTGACCTACGGCCTGAAGCGGCTGTTTAAAAATAATGTACACTGCTTTCTTGTAGAGCCCACCCTCTGCCCCTCGGTGCTGCTGGGCATGGCCACCAAGCAGTACGAAAAAGCCAACGTGCGCGACTTCGGCCTTTCCGGCCGCACCCACGCCGACGGTCTGGCCTGCGCCTCCCCCTCCAGCTTTGTGACCCGTGTGCTGGGCAATCTGGCCAGCGGCGATTTCACCGTGACCGATGCAAAGCTGTATGACTATCTGCGCCTGCTGGATTCCAGCGAGGGCAAGCGGATCGAGCCTTCCAGCTGCGCGGCCTTCGTGGGCCCCTGCCAGCTGCTCACGCTGGAGGACTCCCGCCGCTACTGCGCCGAACAGGGCCTGACCGAAGAGGCGCTGGCAAACAGCGTGCAGATCGCCTGGGCCACCGGCGGCCGTCTGGTGCCCGCCGAAGTATGGGAGCAGTATCTGGCCACCCATCTGGACTGATCCGGCTTTTCCCCCGGGCGGGTTTGTGGTATAATCGGTTCTGTTACCAGCAGAACGGAGGGACTACCAGATGGACGAAGAGCTGAACATTGGGCGGAAGGTGCAGCAGTTCCGCAAGCAGAGCGGGCTGAGCCTGCGGGAGCTGGCCGCCCGGGTGGAGCTGAGCCCCTCGATGCTCAGCCAGATCGAGAACGACGCGGTGAACCCCTCCATCAATACCTTAAAGAACATCGCGCAGGCCCTTCATGTGCCGCTGTTCCGCTTTTTCAAGGAGGACGAGCCCCAGCCGGAACGGCTGATCGTGCGCCGGGGCGAGAACCGGATCATCGGCCACCCGGGCGAAGAGGTGCTTTACAAGCTGCTCACCCCCACGGCGGACTGCTCCATTGAATTCTGCCTGATGGAGATCCCGCCCCACACCGCCTCCTCGGACATTGACCGGGAGCACACCGGCGAAGAGGTGGCCTATGTGATCAGCGGTCAGGTGAACCTGCATCTGCGGGGCAGCGTGTACCGGCTTTGCGCCGGCGACTCGGTGCAGATTCCCCCGGCCACCCCCCACCGCTGGGTGAACGATTCCGACGAGGAATTCCGCGCGGTGTTCGCCATCACTCCGCCCAGCTTTTAAACACAGAACAAAGCCGCCCTCTGCGCCTGCCGGGTTCCGGCGTTTGCGCAAAGGGCGGTTTCTGTTTGCCACAAAAGGCAGAAAAAGGCCCCGTTCTCAGTTTGGGAACGGGGCCTTTGTGTTCGCAGGAATTACTGCTTTACGCCGCCGATGAAGATGGTCTCGGGCTGCAGGGTCTCCTTGTTCAGGATCAGCACGTCGGCGCGCTTGCCGGTGGTGATGCTGCCGATCTCGTCGAACAGGCCAACCGCCTTGGAGGGGTTGATGGTGGCAGCCTTCAGAGCGGCCTCCAGAGGTACGCCGAACTTCACAGCGCGGCGGAAGCACTCGGCCAGGCAGGTGGCGCTGCCCGCGATGGTGCCGTCCTCCAGGGTGGCCTTGCCGTCGGTCATGAATACCTTCTGGCCGCCCAGGCTGTACTCGCCGTTGGGCATGCCGGCAGCACGCATGCTGTCGCTGATCAGGCAGACGCGGTCGTTGCCGAACATGGCAAAGACGGCGCGCACCACAGCGGGATGCAGATGGATGCCGTCGCTGATGATCTCCACATGGGCAGCGTCATCGGCAGCAGCGCCCACAACGCCGGGAGCGCGATGGGTGAAGGCGGGCATGGCGTTGAACAGGTGGGTGGTATGGGTAGCGCCGTTGGCGAAGCCGGCCTTGGCCTCGTCGTAGGTGGCGCAGGTGTGGGCGATGGAAACGGTGCACAGCTTGCTGGCCTTGCGGATGAAGTACAGCGCGCCGGGCAGCTCGGGGGCCACGTCGATCAGGCGGATGTTCTTGCCGGACTTCTCATACAGGCGCTGGAACATGTCGAAATCGGGGTCGACGATGTACTTCTCGGCCTGGGCGCCCTTCTTGGCCTTGTTGAAGAAGGGGCCTTCCATGTTCACGCCGCGCAGCACGGCGCCTTCGCCGTCCTGATGGAAGCGGGGCTTGGCAGCCTCGAATACACCCGTCAGGATCTCCTCGTCAAAGGCCATGGTGGTGCCCATGAAGGTGGTAACGCCTTGGCTGCCCTCGTAGCGGCTGATCTTCACCACGTCCTCGGTGGTGGCGTCGCAGAAGTCGCTGCCGGCAGCGCCGTGGATGTGGATGTCCACGAAGCCGGGGGTAACGTACTTGCCGGTGGCGTCGATAACCTCGTCGCCCTCCAGAGTGCCGGCGGGAGCAATCTCAACGATGCGGTCGCCCTCCAGCTTGATGTCGGCCTGCATGAAGCGGCCCTGATCGGTGAAAATATGACCATTCTTGATAATCATAGGAAAACCTCTCCTTCCTGATGGAAAAAATCCGTTCGGCAGCGGGGCAGCGCGCCCCGGCCCGGTGGCACGGCAATGCCTTTTTTAGCAGACCGCACCTGCTTTCTAGCCCCATTATAACGCACCCGCCGCGCCGGAACAATCGGCAGCGCACAAAATACGCGATTGTGCAAATTTAACAATAAAAACACCCAAGGCCGGGGCCAAACTGGCTTGTTTCCATGGGAGGGGCAAAACAAAAAATCCCCCGAAGCGGAACGCCCGCTTTGGGGGATTTCTGATTCTTGTTACAGGCCAAAGAGCTGCAGCGCCATGCCGGTGACGGCGCCCGCGGCCCAGAGCAGGCCGGTGATGAACAGGTTCTGCTTCCAGCTGCGGTTTGCCTTCCACAGCACCACAAGGCCCACGCCCGCGCCGCTGCACAGGCCGGCCACCGCCGCGCCGAAGCTGATGGAGCCGCCCAGATACAGTTGGGTGAGCAGCACGCTGGCCGCGCAGTTGGGCACAAGGCCGATGAGGGCCGCGAAGATGGGCTGGAACACGCCCAGATTGGCCAGAAAAGCGGTGAACACCTGCTCGCCCACCAGCTCCATGGCAAGGCCGATCGCGAAGCTGAAGCCCACGATGTACAAAAAAATGGTAAAGGTGTGCCACAGAGCCGACACAAAAATGCTCTGGCGCGCGGCGTGGTGCTCGTGGCAGTCCACCTCGTCGGCGTGGCCGGTGTAGCCGCCCCGCAGCGAGGCGGGCACAAGGCGCACCAGCACCACATCCAGCACAAGGCCGGCCAGCAGGGCCACGGCGATTTTCACGCCGATGAGCAGCGCCAGCCGGGGCCACTGGTTCGGCACCGCCAGCAGCATGGGAATGGCCTCGTCGCTGGTGGCAAGGAACACCGCCAGCAGGGTGCCCAGGCTGATGACCCGGCTGCCGTAGAAGTTGGCGGCCATGGCGGAAAAGCCGCACTGGGGCACGCAGCCCAGCACCGCGCCGGGCACAAAGCCCCAGTGGCCGCCGCCCTCCAGCGCCTTTTCGATGCGGCTGCCGTGGAACCGCTCGATGTATTCGATCAAAAGATATGCAAGATACAAAAAGGGCAGCATGGGAATGCTGTCGTGGACGGCATGTTCTGCAACATGCAGCAGTTCGTGCATCATAAAAAACTCTCTCCTTCCCCATCCGCCGCCCCGAAAGCGCCTTTGCGCCGGGCGGCAGCATGGACTAGTATAGCCGCATTTTGCCCCCGGCACAATGCCCCCCCGCCCCATTCCGGGGGCGGTTTTTTCGCTTTTTGAAAAATTTTTGCAACAAAACGAAGACCCGGCCCCCACATTTGCCGTGGGGGCCGGGCCGGTCGATTATTCTTTCGCAGCCGGGGGTGCATCCGCCGGGGCGGGCTCTTCCCCCGTCATCCGGCGGCAGCGCAGCTCTTCACGGATCTGATGCAGCAGCTCAATGGCTTCTCCCAATCCGTAAAGAAGCACACCGGCGGCAATGGACGCCAGCACACACTCCACAATGAGAAAAATATCCAGCGTGATCAGCGCAGGGAGCATCCCGCATATCGCTCCCACAACCGCAAAGGCCTTTAAAAAGGCCGCCACCTTGTTTTCCGTCATGGTGCATCCTCCCTTTTCGTCCGCGGGCCGGCCGCCCGTTTTCTCCGTCGCCGCTTACTCCTGCCACTCCCGGGCTTTGGCCAGCAGGGCCTCGCGGGTGTTTTCCACCCGGCCCTCCACCACCTCGTGGAGCAGCCAGTCCAGCATGTTGCTCATGCTGGGGCCGGGCTTGGCCAGCCCTGCGGTGAGCAGGTTGCCGCCGGTGATGGCCAGCTGGTCGGTGGCGTAGCAGCCCGCGTTTTTGATGGTATCGCTCAGGGTCTTTTCAAAGGCCTTCAGATTTTCGCCCTTGGCATGGTGGGAGGAAACGTCCGCCCACCAGATGTGCACCAGGCTGTTCACCTGCCGGGGGCCCAGCAACTGCAGCCAGCGGCGCACGCTCACCTCGCCGGTGGCCGGGCGGATGCCGTGGAAGCGGATCAGCTGGCACACGGTCTCCCGGCTGTTCCGGTCCACCTTCAGCCGGCGCAGGATGCAGTCCGCCAGCTGGGCGCTCACCTCGGCGTGGCCCTCAAAGGTGCTGTCGCCCTCCTTCAGGGTCTCCCGGCACCAGGGCTTGCCGATGTCCCGCAGAAGCATGGCCCAGCGCACCTCGGGGATGTCCGGCGCGTAGGCCAGCGTATCCGCCGCGTGCTGCCACAGGTTCTGCTCCTCGCCGCCCCGCTTCTGGGTGAAGGTGAGGGCGGGCTCGATCTCCGGCATCACATAGGCCAGAATATCGCCGTTTTCCGCCGCCACCCGGTGGGCCGCCTTGCCGCAGAGAAGCCGGGTCATCTCCCGGGCCATCCGCTCGCCGCTTACCCAGCGCAGCATCTGCTTTTTGCTGTTGGCCGCGGCCATGGTCTCGGGTTCAACGGCAAAATCCAGCACCGAGGCAAACCGCAGCAGCCGCAGAATGCGCAGCGCGTCCTCGCCAAAGCGCTGGGCCGGGTCGCCCACGCAGCGCAGCACGCCGCTCTTCAGATCCCCCTGCCCGCCGAAGGGGTCGATCACGGTGCCGTCCGGCCCCATGGCCATGGCGTTGATGGTGAAATCCCGCCGGGCCAGATCCTCCTCCAGACTGCTCACAAAGGTGACCTCCTCCGGGCGGCGGTGATCCTCATAATCCCCTTCCGCCCGGTAGGTGGTGATTTCGTAGGTCTCGTTGCCCGCCAGCACGGTCACGGTGCCGTGCCTGATGCCGGTCTCCAGTACCTTATATGTACCGGCAAAGCACTCCTTCACCTGATCCGGCCGGGCGCTGGTGCACAGATCCCAGTCCTTGGGATCCTTGCCCAGCAGGCTGTCGCGCACGCAGCCGCCCACGGCCCATGCCTCGAAGCCCTGCTCGTTCAGCGTGCCGATCAGCTTTGCCGCCATGGGGGGCATCACCGGCAGCTCGATCTGCCGCTCCCAGGCAAGGCGCTCCACCAGCGCCACGTCCGCCGGGCAGAAGTTGTAGTCCTTCATTTCGGCGGGGGCCACCCAGCGGGCCTCCTCGTGCACCCGCACCTCCATCTCGCCGCCGGTCACCCGGCCGTTGAAGAAGGTGAAGTGGATGTCCTTATCCGGGTAGGAGTAATCCAGCGAAGCATAAGCGGGCCCGAGGGTGATGTCCAGCCCCAGCTCCTCCCTGCATTCCCGCACCGCAGCCTGCTCCGGGCTTTCGCCCTCCTCCAGCTTGCCGCCGGGGAACTCCCACAAAAAGGCGCAGCTTCCGCCCTCGCCCCGTTTACAGATCAGGATCTTGCCCGCCTCGTCGGTCAGGATCACCGCAGCCACATGGATCATACCTCATTGCCTCCTTCTTGTTTCTCAAAGGCGTGCAGACAGGCCGCAAAGCTGGCCGTCGTATCGCCAAAGTCCACCCCGCAGCCCGCTTTCAGGCGGCTGGTGTCCATACTCAGATTCCGTTCAAATTCCGGCCAGCGCTCTGTGTCCGGCCGCACAAGGGCCAGCGCGGCGTCGCCCGCGCCCAGCAGGCCCAGGCATTCCAGCGCGGTGGCGTAGGTGTTCAGCGGGTTCTCCGCCCCCATGTTGTACACCCCGCCGGGCAAACCGGCCATCTTGTCCATGGCCGCCACCACCGGCTGCACCCAGGTGATGCCCCGGTACTCCCGCACCGCCATGGAAAGGGGCACCTTGCCCGCAAGGCTGTGGCGCAGCATGCCCCAGAAGCCGGTGCTGCTTTTCAGCCCCGGCCGCTCAAAATCGTACATCCAGCTGGCCCGCAGGCAGACCGCATCCGGGCAGGCCTCCAGCACCCGCTGCTCGGCCTCCCACTTGTGGCGGCCGTACACGTTCACCGGGTCAAGGGGTGCGTCCTCGGGCAGGGGGCCCAACCGCCGGGTGCCGTTGTACACCTGATCCGAGCTGAACAGCACCAGCTTTGCCCCCAGCGCCGCGCATTCCTCCGCCAGCGCCGCCGGGGCCTGCAGGTTCACTTCAAAGCTCTCCAGCGGGTGATTTTCGCAGTAGCCGGTGTCCGCCAGCGCGGCGGTGTGGATGACCAGCTGGGGCGCAGCCCCCGCCAGCGCGGCGTGCACCGCCTCACGGTCGGTCAGCTCCAGCCGGCTGTGATCCAGCGGGGTGATGTCCCATATATCCCGGTAATGCTGCACGAGCCGGCTTCCCACAAAGCCGCCCGCGCCGGTGATGACCACTCGTTTCATGGCTCGCCCTCCTTATGGATTCAGAACGGCTGTGATGCCGATGTCCGCCACCTCCACCCGGCCGCACTGCGCCGCCGCCAGCCGGTGGCAGGGCTTTGCCGCGTGGAAGGTCACGGTCAGCTCTGCCTGCACCGCGCCCTCGGCGGCGTTTCCGCTGTCCGCCTCAAGGCCGCTGGGCAGATCCAGCGCCAGCACCTTGCCGGGCGCTTCGTTCATCCATCGTGCCGTGGCAAGGCCCGCCGGGCGCAAAGCCCCGTGGAAGCCGGTGCCGTACACGCCGTCCAGCACGAGATCCGAGCCCTTTAAAAATTCCGCCTGCTCCGGCTGGTTCAGCGCGTCCAGCGCCAGCACCGGCAGGCCCATATCCCGGGCAAGGCCGCAGTTGTAGACCGCGTCGGTGGTCACCGGCTCGCCCTCCACAAGGAAGATACGCACCGCGAGGCCCGCGTTTGCCAGATGCCGGGCCGCCACAAAGCCGTCGCCCCCGTTGTTGCCCTTGCCGCAGAAGATCGCGGCGCTTTTTGCCTCCGGAACCGCACGCAGCGCAAGCCGGGCCGCTGCCGCGCCCGCGTTTTCCATCATCTGCCGGTAGGAAAGGCCCGCCGCGTCCGCCCGCTGCTCCAGCTGCTTCATTTCGGCCGCCGTTACCTCGTTCATTCTCGTTTCCCCCTTACGGCCGGCGCGGGCTACGTTTGCCCCGCGCCCGGTGCTGAATCATTTCACTGATAGAACGTTTAATGTTACCATTATAACACAAAGCCCCCGGATGTTTTACCGATCCGGGGGCTTGATTTTGTTAATTTTTCACGAATTTTTCGTCGAAATCAGGCATTCGCGCCCTGTGCGGCGCCGTCCTGCCCGGCCTTTGCACCCGCGCGGCGGGCGTTGTATTTCACCACAAGGCTGGTGAGCACGGGGGTCAGGAAGGAGGTGATGATCACCGAGGCGGCCACCTGAGCGGTGGCGATGGGGGCAATGGCCGCGTAGCTGGGGTCCACAGCCGCCAGCGCGCCCGGGTTGGACACGCCGCTGGCCGCGGTGCTGGAGATGGAAGCGCCCGCGATGCCGCTGCCGCCGGTGAGCTTGTCGGCGCAGATGGTGATGAAACCAACCACGAACACGGTGACCAGACCCAGCAGAATGCCGGACAGGCCGCCCTGGAACAGCTGCTGAATGGACATGCCGCAGCCCAGAGCAAAACCAACGGTGATGATGCTGGGGGTAACGCCGGCAGACAGGGTCTGCTTGAACCAGGGCGAGCAGTTGCCCAGCACGATGCCGATGATCAGCGGCAGGATGGAACCCACGATGGCCCAGACCGAGATGCTGGCCAGACCCGCGCTGCTCAGGGCGATCATGGTCACGGTGGGGCCAACGCTCAGGGAGGTGATGGCCACCGCGCCCTTTTCGGAGTCGTCGCCGTACTGGGCGGTGATGCCGGAGTACAGGGCGTTGTTGGCCACCGAGATGGCGCTGATGATGGCCAGGGACGACAGGCCCAGGAAGTTATCCCCGAACAGGAAGGCCACCGCCAGACCCAGGATTACCGACAGGGCAACCTTGGTCACGATGATCACCGCGCCGATCTTGATGGCGCGGGGGGTGCTCTTCACGTCGATGGTGGCGCCCAGAAACAGCAGGAACACACCCACCAGCGCGCTGGTGCCGTTCACCATGCCGGTGAAGAAACCGCCGATCTGCAGTGCTTGCGGCACAAAGGAGTTCAGTACCACGCCGATCAGCATGGGCACCACGATGGTATCGCCGGGAAAGCGCTTATATTTGAACTTTTTCATGCGTTTTCTCTCCTCTTTTCGGGGCGGATCAGTCCAGCACGATGCCGCCGTCGCAGTCACCGATTTCGCCGTTTACAAAGCTGGCGGCATCGGAGGCGAAGAACAGAATCATCTGGGCGATCTCCACCGGCTGGGCAGCGCGGCCCAGAGGAATCATGCCGATGACCTTGGCGCTCTTCTCGGCGTCCTCGGCCAGGGTCCTGGTCATGCTGGTCATGGTGAAGGAGGGGCAGACCGCGTTGCAGGAGATGCCGTACTTGCCGCCTTCCTTGGCGATGGCCTTGGTCAGGCCGTTCACGCCCGCCTTGGAGGAGGCGTAGGCCGCGGTGCCCAGCAGGCCGCCGCCGATCTTGCCGGCCACGGAGGAAACGTTCACGATGCGGCCGCCCTTCTTCTCCTTGAAGTAGGGGTAGATGGCGGAGCAGGTGGTGAAGGTGCCGGTCAGGTTGATGCGCAGGGTGCGCTCCCACTCGGCATCGCTGATCTCCTCGAAGGGAGCCTTGGAGATCACGCCGCCCACGTTGATCAGCACGTCCACCCGGTCAAAGTCGGCCAGAACCTGCGCCATGACCGCACGGATGTTCTCGCTGCTGCCCAGATCGATCTTGTAGAAGGAGCAGTTGCCCACTTCCGCAGCGGTGGCCTTGCCCACTTCCTCGTTGATGTCCAGAATCACGGCGTGGCCGCCGCCGGCCACAACACCCTTTACCGTCTCCTTGCCAATGCCCTGTGCACCGCCGGTAACCAGAACCGTCTTGCCGCTGAAATCAAACATGATACTACTTCCTCTCTCTATCCGCACCTGTGTGCGTGTTGAATTGTTGATGGAGGGCGGGCGGCGTTCTTCGGCTGTTCGGCCCGGCCGGGCGCCGATCGTCAAAGAATTAACCATCCCGCTTCGTGTATGATTATAGCATTGTTCCCGCGGCGAAAAAATGGTATCATAGCATAGAAATGCACAGGTTATTTGTGCTGCTGGCACAAAGGAGGAAGGCCATGGAAACCCCAACCCGCTGGCAGCTGGTTCAGCTTTCGCTGGACGGCTGCAGCTTCGACCAGCTGGTGGAGCAGTGCGCGCTGTTTCTGCACAACCCGCTGGTGATCATCGACAACACCTACCGGATCATCGCCCATTCCCACTGCATCACCGCGCCGGACGAGGTGTGGGCCAACGCGGTGCAGCGGGGCTATGTGACGCTGGAATTCGCCGCCACCCTGAACAACTGGGCCGCCTTGAAGGACAAAAACAGCCGCTACGAGCGGATGACCGTGAGCCAGATCACCCCCCTTCGCCGCCGGTTTTACCACATCTCCTTCCGGGGCGAGCTGCTGGGGTATCTGAACATCACCGAGGGCAGCACCCCCTTTGAAGAGGTGGAGGAGGAGTGCTGCCATCTGGTAACCCAGCTGCTGGCCCGGGAGATGTATGCCCAGTACCATTTTGGCGATGCGCGCCGCAAAAGCAACAACGAAGAGGTGCTTTTGCAGCTGGTGGCGGGCAATTTTGTGAACCGGGCGCACTTTCTGGGGCAGGTGCAGCGCAGCACCCTGAACACCAGCTGCACCTGGCGGGTGCTGTGCTGCGATCTGGAAAACTTCCTCAGCTACAACGCCGGGGAGGACGATTTCAAGCACGAGCTGCTGGAGCTGTTCCCCTACGGCACCATCGTGATTGTGAAGCGGATTCTGGTGATTCTGTGCGAGGGGCGGTACTGCGACCCGTCGGACACAAGGCTGTTCGCCCGGCTGAACCGGTACCTGAAAACAAAGGGGCTGCAGTTCGGCATCAGCGACCCCTTCGACGATCTGTTCCGCCTGCGCCGCTACCGGGATCAGGCCATGCAGGCCTGCAGGCTGCGCCGGTATCTGCTGCAGCCGGAGCATCTGTACACCTTCTTCGAGGAGGTCAAGACCTATGCCCTGCTCAGCCGCATTCCCCGGGGCGAGCGGCAGCTGTTTTGCAGCGGGCCGGTGCTGGCCCTCTGGCAGCAGGACAGGCTGGAGCACACCGAATACCTGCTCACCCTGCGCATCTATCTGCAAACCAACCGGAGCATCAAGGCCACCGCCGCCTTCCTGCATGTGCACCGGAACACCATCAACTATCGCATCGGCAAGATCCGGGAGCTGTTCGGGCCGGAATTCGACGCGCTGAACACCGCGAACCAGATTCTGCTTTCCTGCCAGCTGCTCCAGCTGGCGGACTCGGACTGACCCCCCACAACGAAAAACGGCTCCGGCCTTCTGTTCTTTGCAGAAGGCCGGAGCCGTATTTTTTTACGCCGGAAGGCAATCGCTTACCGCTCCTCGCGGAAGTAGTTGTTGCCCAGGAAGGCAGGGATGTGCGCACCCTTGCTGCCCCGCATGCTGGTGATGATCAGCACCAGCGCGGTGATCAGGAAGGGCAGCATGTCGAAGAAGGCGTCGGGCATATTCACCATGAAGCCCACCTTGTAGTATTTCAGCACGCGCAGCGCACCGAATACGAAGCTGCCCAGAATGGCCATGTGGGGCTTCCAGGCGGCGAAGATGACCAGCGCCACCGCGATCCAGCCCAGGCCGTTCACGCTGTTGGAGATCCACACGCCGCCGTTGATGATCATGCCGCAGTAGGCGCCGCCGATGCCGCAGATGCCGCCGCCCAAGAGGATGTTGAAGTACTTCCACCTGGTAACCTGAATGGAGGCCGCGTCCGCCGCGCCGGGGTTCTCGCCGATGGCCTGCACGTTCAGGCCGGTCTTGGTGCGGTAGAGGTACCAGCCGCACACCGCCGCCACCACAATGCCCAGATAGACAAAGGGATTGTAGCTGAACAGCAGCTCGCCCACCACCGGCAGGTCGCTCAGCACCGGAATATGGATGCTGCGCATCTGGGCGGTCACGTTCTCGGGCAGCTTCAGGGTGCCGCCCTCAGAGGTGCCGATCATGTACACGCCGATGAAGTTGGAGATACCCACGCCGAAGATGGTCATGGTCAGGCCCGCCACGTTCTGGTTAGCCATGAAGGTGACGGTGAGCACCGCGTAAATCAGCGCGGCCAGCATGCCCGCCACAAAGGCGCAGAGCAGCGCCACCAGAAAATTATCGCTCAGGTAGCCGCCCATGAAGCCCGCGCAGGCGCCGATGGCCATCATGCCTTCCACGCCCAGGTTCAGGTGACCCACCTTCTCGTTCAGAATCTCGCCCACGGTGCCGAACAGCAGCGGGGTGCCCGCGCCGATGGCGGCCACCAGAAATTTAATGAACAGATCCATTATTTGGCGCCCCCTTTCTTGCCGCGGCCCACAAAGGCGTACCGCACAAAGAATTCACTGCCCAGAATGAAGAAGAGAATGATGCCCTGCAAAACGTCCGCGCAGTCGGAGGAAAGGCCGTAGGTGGACTGCACCACGCTGGAGCCCTTTTCCAGAATGCTGAACAGCAGCGAAACCACCAGGATCATGCCCGGGTTCAGCTGGCACAGCCAGGCCACGATGATGGCGGTGAAGCCCACGCCGCCGGCTACGCCCATGGACAGGGTCATGTCGCTGCCGGAAACCTGGCACACGCCCGCGATGCCCGCGATGGCGCCGGACAGGAACATGGTGCGCAGCACCACCTTTTTCACATGGATGCCCGCATAGCGCGCGGTGTCCTGGCTTTCGCCCACCACGCTGATCTCGTAGCCCTGCTTGCTGCGCTTTAAGTAGATCCACACCAGCGCCACCAGCACCAGCATGATGATCCAGCCGAAGTGCACGCCCAGCACCTTGTCCATGCCGGCGTTCTTGTCGAACCGGGCGATCTTGGAAAAGCCGTTGGCCTCCGGGTCGCGCCAGGGGCCCGCCTGCAGGTAAGACACCAGATGCAGCGCAATGTAGTTGAGCATCAGGGTGAGCAGGGTCTCGTTGGTACCCCACTTCACCTTGAAGGCCGCGGCCAGCAGGCCCCACAGGCCGCCGCCCAGCGCGCCCGCCACCAGCATCACCAGCAGCAGCACCCAGTGGTTCCAGTGGGGGAAGTTCAAGGCGAAATAGCTGGCGAACACCGCGCCCATGATCAGCTGGCCCTCACCGCCGATGTTCCAGAACTTCATTTTAAAGGCCAGCGTCACGCCCAGCGCACAGATGCACAGGGGGATGGCGAACTTCACGGTGGACTGAATGGCGATCTTGCTGCGGAACGCGCCCTCCAGAATGGTGCCGTATACGGCGATGGGGTTATGGCCGATGGCCAGAATGAACAAACCGCCCGCCACGATGCTCAGCGCCACCGCCAGCAGCCGGAAGCCGATCATCTGGCGGCCGCTGCGCTCGGCATGCTTTACCACATGGAACAGCGGTTCTTTTGTTGTTTTCACGGTACCGGTCATGCCTGCTGTGCCTCCTTCTGCTTCTCTTCCTCGGTCATCTCGCCGGTCATCATCAGGCCGATCTGCTCCTTGGTCACGGTCTTGGCGTCCACCAGACCGGTGATGCGGCCGTGGCAGAGCACCAGAATCCGGTCGCACAGCTCCAGCAGCACGTCCAGATCCTCGCCGATGAACATCACGGCCACGCCCTTTTCCTTCTGCTGGTTCAAAAGATCATAGATCACATAGCTGGAGTTGATGTCCAGACCGCGCACCGGGTAGGCGGTGATCAGCAGGTTCGGGTTGGATTCGATCTCGCGGCCCAGCAGCACCTTCTGCACGTTGCCGCCGCTCATCAGGCGCACCGGGGTCTCGATGCCGGGGGTCACGATGGAGAGCTTCTCCACCAGCTTTTTGGCCAGCGCACGGGCCGGGGCACGATCCACAAAGGGGCCCTTGCCATTCCGGTAGCTCTTCAGCAGCATGTTGTCGGTCATGCCCATACTGGCCACCAGACCCATGCCCAGACGATCCTCGGGCACAAAGCTCATGGAGATGCCCAGGTCGATGATGGCCTCCGGGCTCTTGCCCAGAATGTTTTCCTTTTTATACAGCACTGCGCCCTTTTTCGCGGGAATCAGGCCCGCGATGGCCTCGCACAGCTCCTTCTGGCCGCTGCCGGCCACACCGGCCACGCCCAGAATCTCGCCGGAGTGGATGTGGAAGCTCACGTCGTCCAGACCCTTGCTTCCGTCGGGCTTGTCCACGGTCAGATCCACCACCTTCAGGATGGTGTGCACGTCCCTGGGCTCCGGGCGGCGGATGGACAGGCTCACCGCGTGGCCCACCATCAGCTCGGTGAGCCTGGCGGCGTCCACACCGGCGGTGGCCACGCTGCCCACGCTCCTGCCCTTGCGCAGAATGGTCACCCGGTCGCTGATGGCCAGCACCTCGTTCAGCTTGTGGGTGATGATGATGATGGCGCAGCCCTTGGCCTTCATCTGGCGCAGAATGGCGAACAGCTTGTCGGTCTCCTGCGGGGTGAGTACAGCGGTGGGCTCGTCCAGAATCAGGATCTTCGCGCCCCGGTACAGCACCTTCAGAATCTCCACGGTCTGCTTTTCCGAAACGCTCATCTCGTACACCGGCTTCTCCGGGTCGATTTCCAGGCCGTAATTGGCGCACAGCTCCTTGACCTGGGCCTTCAGGGCCTTTTTGCCCGGCAGCTTGCCGGGGGTGCCCAGCACGATGTTCTCCATGGCAGTGAACACCTCCACCAGCTTGAAGTGCTGGTGGATCATGCCGATGCCCAGATTCTGCGCGTCCACCGGGGAGCTGATGCTCACCGGCTGCCCGGCCACGAAGATCTGGCCGTCGTCCGGATGATAGATGCCGGAGATCATATTCATCAGGGTAGTTTTGCCGCTGCCGTTTTCGCCCAGCAGGGCCAGGATCTCGCCGTACTGTACGTCCAGCTCAATGCCGTCGTTGGCCACCACGCTGCCGAACCGCTTGGTGATGCCGCTGCAGCGAATGGCACATTTCTGTTCGCCCATGAGGTTCCTCCTCCTTGCGTTGGTTGTGTGTGTGCGGGGCCGCGGCCCCATATACCGGAAAAAAGGGCGGTCTCAGGACCGCCCTTTCGCCTGCCATTAAATTTTGTTGCCGGCGCAGCGATTTAAAATCGCGTCAGGATTCCCGGGCATGTACCGGAAATCCTGACTCCTTGACAGAAAAAAGGCTCGATTTTGTGTGCGCAGTGCGCAAAATCGTGTCTTTTTTCGCCGGAAAAGGGATGCTGGTCGCTTTGCGATGTACAGTCCAGTGGACTGTACAAGGCATCGAGCCGGTTTGCAAGGCAAATCGCACGAATCGTTTTGCGTGCGAAGGCTCTTGGGGGAAACCAGCAAGCATCACCCGCGCACGGCGCGGGTCGTGCGGCTGGTGTCCCTCAGGATTCTGTCGAGACTTCGACAGAATCAATTAGGCCTGCTCGTGCACGTTCTCCACGTACCAGTTGCAGCTGCCGTAGTCGGCGCCCTCCAGAGTGTGGGTGTTGCCCTCGTTGTCCACGATCTCGGTCTTGCCGTCGAACACGTCCCACTCACCGGAAACGATCTGGGCCTTCACCTCGTCGATCTTCTCGGCGGTGCCCTCAGCGATCAGGTCAGTGTTCAGGTCGGCCAGAGTTACCAGACCGTCGGCCATGTCGCCGAAGTAGTTGTCCACCTTCTCGCCGGCAACCCAGGTGCCGTCGATCACGTTCTGCACGGCCTGGGTGTAGTAAACGCTCCAGTCCCACATAACGCTGGTCAGGGTGGCGGCGGGGGCATCCTTGCTCATGTCGCTGTTGTAGCCCACGCCCCAGACACCGTGCTCCTCAGCGGCCAGCTGGGGGCCGGCGGTGTCGCAGTGCTGGCCGATCACGTCGCAGCCGGAAGCGATCAGGGCCTCGGCGGCCTGCTTCTCGCCTTCGGGATCGAACCAGCTGTTGGTCACCTTCACGTAAACCTGAGCGTCCGGGTTCACGCTGGCAACGCCCATGGCAAAGGCGTTGATGCCGCTGGTAACCTCGCCGTTGTCCTTGCCCATGGCGGCCACGTAGCCGATCTTGTCGGACTCGGTCTTCAGGCCGGCGGCGATGCCGCTCAGGTAACGGGCCTGATAGATGCGGCCGAAGTAGTTGTTGAAGTTGGTGCCGTTGGACTTGTAGCCGGTGCCGTGGCTGAAGATGATGTCGGGATATTCCTCGGCCATGGCCTCACAGGTATCCATGTAGCCCCAGGAGGTGGCGAAGATGATGTTGCAGCCTTCCTCCACCAGCTCGGTCAGAGCGTTCTGCACGGCGGCAGCGTCGGTGTCGGACACGTTGATCTTCTCCACCAGCTGATCTTCGCTCAGGCCGATGTTCTTCATCATGCCCTGGATGCCCTGCTCGTGGGTGTAGCTGTAACCGGTGCCCTCAGCGGGGTCGGACAGGTGCACAACGCCAACCTTGATGTCTTCCTTGGCAATGCCGGCGCCGGTGGCCTCGGCGGAAGCGGCGGTGCTGCCGGAGGCGGCGGTGGAAGCAGTGCTGCCGGAAGCGGTGCTGCCGCCGCAGGCGGCCAGGCTTACGGCCATCACAGCGGCCAGCGCAAGGCTCAGAATCTTCTTCATGTGAAAAATCCCCCTTACATGGTTGTTGAATCGTTCCATTCCCGGAAACGGCGCGAGCAGGCGGCCGGGCCGCCTGCTCCCGCAAGCTCGTTTCTTCGAGTACGTTACCCATTGTAGCCTTTCTTTTTCACGATTTCAACACTTTTCCCCCCGCCTTCTGCATCTTCGGCAAGATACACGACGGCCCTTTGCATTTGCACGATCATTTTGTCTGTTAAGCCAATGTAAAAACCCCGCAAACCGGCCTGCCAAGCGGGTTTGCGGGGTTTTTCGCAGCTCAAAAAGTATTACTTTTAACTTTCGTTCACGGACGTTTGTGTAAACGTCTCCGGGGCGTCAAACCGGCTTTGCTGCCCGAGGGTGAAGGCGGTGCAGGCAAGGCCCGCGGCCAGCAGCACCAGCTCGGTGAGCACCGACGCCACGGTGCTGTTCACTATATAAGAAAGGCCCATCAGCACAAGAGAAACCCCGGCGTTGAACACGGTGTGGGCCAGAATGGCCGCCAGATACAGCGCCGGGCGGCGGCGCTTCACCGCCAGGAACACAAGGCAGGTGGCGAACACATGGTACATCACCGCGCTCACCCGCTCCAGAATGCCCAGATAGACCATGGCCGGGCTGGCGGCGGCCAGCTGCTGGTTCACAGCCTGCAAAAGATCGTTGCCGAAGCCCAGCGACGCGGCCAGCTGGGGATCCTGCAAAATCATGCAGAACAGCAGGTTGTTCACCTGCCCCAGACCCACCAGCAGAATCACCTCGCACAGCCCGTGGCCCAGGCCGAAGCTGATCATGTCCTTATAGGTGCGGTGCTGTTTCAGCAGCTTTGCCCCCACAAGGCGGGCGGTCTCCTCAAACAGACCGGCGGAAAGCCCGCCCACTACGATCACATATACCACGGTATGGGTGGCAAAGGCCGCAAACCAGCTCTGGGTGCCCAGCACCTGCAGCAGCGGAATGCGCAAAAGGATCTGGCTGATGAAAAAGCTGGCAAAGCCCGCCAGCAGCGGCAGCGGGTTCAGCTTCCGGGTGATGAGCAGCACCGCCAGCAGCACCACCGGCAGAATCAGGGTGCACACCAGCGACACCCCGAAGGAAAGAATCAACGCGTTTGAAATCATGGTTTTCCCCCTTTTCCGTCCGCACGGCACCGGGCGGCATTTTGGGCCTTCCCTTCCCCCACACCCGGCATCCGATCATTTTTGCCGGGCAGCAGTCAGGCACCGCGAGAAGCCGCCATTTCCCCTCCGGCCACCGGAGCACGCCGGAGCGGTGCTCCCGCCGCAGCAGGTGCAGCACGGTCTTTGCTATAACATATACCCCCTGCCGGGTGGAAGGTCAAGTGTTTTTTGCGCAATTTTCTTTTTCCCCCGCCGGAAAACCGCGAAAAACGGCGCAAAAAGGGGCTGTTGCAAAATAGCCTAAAATGAAAAAAATGAGATAGACTTCCCCGAAAGGGTTGCCTATCTCATT